>JBFYZE010000500.1:0-11890 GCA_041309665.1 Gemmatimonadales bacterium
GACGTTCCGGGAACGTCACCCAGGATCTGGCGGAGCTCCTGTCGGATCCCCTCCAGCTCCTGGCGGAGCTCGTCCACGAGCTCGGCGGTCGGCGGCGCCTCCGGGATCCCGGACCCCTCGAAGAGCGAGAAGAAGAGCGCGTCGGTGTGCCCGACGCTGGCATGGGTGACCCCCATGTCTATGGCGCGGCTCAGGCGCAGGATCTCGCGCAGGGATACGGGGGCCCGGCCCGCGAGGGGCGGATCCTGGTAGAGGAGGCGGATGACGACCTCACGCAGGATCTGGACCTCCTCGATCACCTCCCCCGCGGCCAGCCCCCGCTTCGCTGCCACGGCGCCGAAGAGCTCGGAGGTGCGGGTCCAGAGCGGCTCCACCTGCTCCCGATAGGGGCCGAGCATCCCGGGCAGGAAGCTGGCCAGGAGGCCCAGGAACTCCTCCAGGACCCCGTTCAGCCCCCGCGTCCCCGGGTCGTACCGGTTCTGGACTTCCTTGAGCCATTTCTGCGTGATGCGGGGGAGCCGCATCTCGACCCACGCAGCGAGCTCGACAGGCTTGATGCGCCGGGTCGAGCGCTCGACGGGAGGAGCCGTCGGAGGCGAGGGCGGCAGAGGAGGGTCGGCCGTGATGCTCGTCATCTCCACGCGGGATGAGGTTCTGGACCTCGGAAGCGCTGTAAGATGACCCATCTCGGGAGTCGAATCTAGCCCTTCGCCTCCGGCTCGACGGGCCAGGTCAGGATGCGCAGCGTGATGCGGGTGCCCGTCCCCTCGCCGCTCGCCAGGCCCACCGTGCCGCCCCAAGACTCAACCAGCCTCCGGACGATGGCCAGGCCCAGCCCCGCACCGGTGGAGCGGGTGCTGAACTGGGGCTCGAAGACCCTGGAGCGCAGCGACTCCGGGATCCCCTTCCCCGAGTCCACCACGTGCACGAGCACCGTTCCCGGCGCTTCCGCCTCCGCCTCCACGCGCACCGCGCCGCCCAGGGGTGACGCCACGCGCGCGTTCTCCAGGAGGTTCACGAGCACCTCCTTCATCTCGGTGACGCGGGCGCACGCGGCCGGGAGCCCCTCGGGCACGATGGCGGAGAAGGAGATGGGGCCTTCCGAGCCCCGGTAGAGCGCCAGCACGTCGGCCACCACCTGCCCCACGTCCACCGCCTCCAGCGGACGGTCCAGGGCCTGGGAGGGCGCGCCGAACCGGGAGAAGCTCTTGGCGATGGCCGCGAGGCGGTCGATCTCCTCCTCCATGGCCTCGGCGTTACGCAGGAGGATGGCCTCGAAGTCCGGGCGTCGGTCCTGCCATGCGCGGCGCAGGTGCTGCACCGAGAGCTTCATGGGCGTGAGCGGGTTCTTCACCTCGTGCGCCACCTGGCGCGCCATCTCGCCCCAGGCCAGGACCCGCTCCGTCCGCAGCTCGTCGGTGACGTCCTCCAGCGCCACCACCGTCCCGCCCCGGGTGCCCGATCCCCCGAGGCGGCGCGCGCGCACCCGGATCCGCCTGGGCCCGTGCTGGAGCTCCACCCCCGCCTCCTTCCTCGCTCCCCCCAGGAAGCCGGCGAGCCAGGACACGAGATCCTCCCCGATCCCCCCATCCCTGGGGAGCGGCTCCCCGACCTTCACGCGCTCGTTCAGGAGACCCACGGCTCGGGGGTTCACGAGCGTGACCCGCCCGGACCGATCGAGAGCCACCATTCCCACGGCAGCCTCGTCCATGATCGCCTGCGTGCGCCGGCTGGTGCGAACCAGCTGGCGCCTGGCCCGCCGCACCCTGCCGACCATCCGGTTGAAGGCGCGGAACACCGCCCCGAACTCGTCCCCGCGGTCCTCGGGAAGACGGAGCGCCAGGTTCCCCGCCCCCACCCGCTCCGATGCGACCTGCAGCGCGTCGAGGGGGCGCGTGAGCGCCTGGCCCACGAGGAGGGCGAGGCCGAGGGAGAGCACCGCGCCCACGAGGACGGCGAAGGCCAGGAGCTCGAGGACGTCGGCGGAGCGGATGGCGGTGGCGCCCGCCTGTCGCGGGACCTGGGCGGCCAGCACGTCGCCGTCCGGCATCCGGCGGTAGGCCGACACGTAGGCCCACCTGCCCAGTCCCCCTTCCGAGGAGGCGCGCACGTCCTCGCCTCCCTCCAGCACCCGATGGACGGGCATGGGAAGCCACGCTTCGTAGAGCCCGAGGGCCACCAACTCCTCCATGGACCCGTCGCTCAACTCGCCTCCCCGGTACTCGAGGAGTTCCACGCCCACCCGCCGGGAGAGCGCCTGCATGCGGCCGCTCACCTCGCTGTACCACCCTTGCGCATCCTCGGCCACCCGCTCGGCGAGGACCCGGGCGGCGCGCCCCGACGTGTCCGCGATGGTCCGGTACGCCAGCGTTCCGAAGAGGGCGATGGCCAGGACGAAGAACCCGAAGAGCGCCAGCGTCACACGTGCTCGGAAGGAGCGCGTGGGCGCGCTCCAGCGAGGCCCCCGGTGCGCTCCGCCCGCCAGGAGCGCGAGGCCCAGCCCCCGAAGGAGGAGGAGCGCGAGGAGGTTCGCCAGGACGAGGAGCGTGGCCCGGGCCGCCCCCGACAGAACCCCGGGGAGGGGCACGGCGTAGAGCGCCTCGTAGAGGGCGTTGGAGTACGTGAGGGGGAGCTGTGCCCTCCACCCGTCCCCGCTCCGGGACCACCTCAGACCCTCTCTGGCGCCCTCCCACGGGGCCCGGGGCACGAGGGTCAGGGGCTGCTGCCGATCCTGCGTGCCCCCGCCCAGGAGCGGGCTCAGGCCCGACCGGGCGGCGGGGTCGGAGAAGGGCGGCGCCACGGCGGTGAGTATCTCCCCCGACCCGAGGGCGACCCGCAACACGTAACGCGCGTCGTCCCGGTCGTAGCGGAGGAGCGTCACCTCGCCCGTGCCGCCCGCCCTCTCCTGCACCTCGTATCCCACGAGCGGGCGCTCCGCGACGCCCACCCGGAGCTCCTCCTGGGGAATCCCCGCGCCCGACCAGAGCGTCAGCCAGGCCGGCGCCCCGAGCTCCGCCAGACCGCTCCTTCGCCACGCCCCGTAGAGCAGGTCCACACCCCGTTCGCCCCCGGCGGAAAGCCCCGTGGCCGCCTCGCCGAGCCGACGGAGGGCATCCTGGAGCTGGGGGTCCTCGGGCGCGGCGAGCCGCTCCAGATGCCTGGCGGCGATCTCCCGGCGCGCCTCCACGCGCTGGTCCCAGGCCGCGGGCACCGCCGCCGTGGCCGCCAGGAATGCCGCCAGGGCCCAGGCAGTCAGGCGGCCCCGGGCGCCCCGCTGCGCCCCGGACGCCGCCGCCAACGCCACCGGGACGGCCCAGAGCGCTGTCCACCACCCGGGCGCTCCACCGGCCCTCCACACCCAGGTTGCGGTTCCTGCGGCAAGGCATGCGGCGGTGAGGACCGCCAGAGACGCCATCTCGCGCCGACGGCCGGCCCAGCCCCGCGCCACGCCGAGGAGGGCGCCGGCGACGAGGGTCAGCAGGAGCGTCGCGGTCCCCTGGAAGACGATCCACGACAGCCTCCCCTCCGCCAGGGCCTCCGGCGCAGCGCCCGAGCCGAGCCAGGCCAGCACCGCCGGGAAGGCCAAGGCGGCCATCGCCCCCGCCACGAGGGCATGGATGCGCGCCCGGGCCGGCGGGAGCGCGGTCGCCGCCGCCGCCAGCACCGCAGTCAGGGCGGCCGTCCTCCCGAGCGAGAGGTCCAGCGCGCCGGGACCCCGCAGGATGGAGATGTCGAAGAGGCCTCCCGCCCGGCCGAGCTCCTGGAGGGGGAGCACGCCCGCGAGGAGGACGAGGGTGGCGGTCCCCTCCCAGGGAACGGGACCGACCGAGACGCCGCCCACTGCGAAGAGGAGCCAGGCCGCCAGCGCAAGGGCGCCCACGAGGACGCGCCAACCGCCCAGGACCGACGCCACCCGCTCCCCGGAGGTGGGAGGATCGAGGACCACGGTGAAGAGCGTCCGGTCCCCCAGCGTCCAGTCCCACCCGCCCTCCAACCCACCCTCGCCGCCCTGCACCAGCCGGATGGGCTCGCCCTGAGCGCGCCGGAAGTCCGACGCGAAGTCCCCTGCCTCGCTGCCCAGGGGCCCGGGGAGGTCCGAGCGCAGGAGCACGGCGGCCACCGCGGTGGCGCCGGAGCCCGTAGGCGCCGTGACGTACAGGTGGCCGAAGAGAGGGGTGTCGCCGTAGGCATACCGCCTGAGGCCCCGCTGAACCTCCTCGGGGACCTGGCCCCGATGGACCCCGTCCCAGGCCAGCAACTCCCCCTCGGCGCCGTAGAGCGCCAGCGCCGTCACGTCATACTGGTCCCTGAGTCGGGAGAGGGGCGCGCCCGACTTCGGGACGCTGTCCGCAGCCAGCGCTGCCAGGTCGGCCGCTGCGCCTTCCGCCGACCTCAGGCGCGCTTCGAGGGCCTCCTCGAGCCCGGCCCCCACCGCCGCCTCCTGCCGCGTCCAGTACGCGCCGAAGTCCGAGGCCACCTCCGCGGCCTGGCGGTGCGCGGCGAAACCCGCCAGGATCCCAGCCAGGAGGGGGAGGGACCCCAACGCGCGCCGACGCGACGCCGGGGGACGGCCGACGACCCCGGCCAGAACCGTCCCGGCGGCAACCGCCAGCAGCCATCCGGAGGGATGGGCCGCCCACATCGCCAGCGCGGCCACCGCCAGCCAAGGGCCGAATCGGCGGCCCGCGTCGAGGACCGCGCCCGGCAACCGAGAGGAGTAGGAAGCTGACGTCATACGCCCTGGATGAGATGACCTGGCCGGAGATCGGTCGGGCCCTTGCCCGCGATCCACGGCTCCTGCTGCCGGTGGGCGCCCTGGAACAGCACGGACCCCATCTGCCCCTCGGCGCCAACACGCTCGTGGCGGTGCGCGTGGCGGTGAACGTGTCGGAACGCACCGGGATCCTCCGGGCGCCCCCTCTCTCCTACGGCGTCACCCTCGGCGGAGGTCCCTGGGCGGGCTCGGCAGGCCTCCGCAGGAAGACGTTCCACCGGGTGCTGAACGAGCTCCTCGACCGCTGGGAGGACCACGGGGTCCGGGAGTTCGTGATCATCACCGCCCACCGTTACGAGCCCCACGTGGAGGCGCTGCTCCTCTCGCTCACGGCGCGCGCGACAACCAAGGTGTTCGACCTCCACCAGATCGACGTCACGGACCTCCTGGAGGCCGACCCGGCCAGCGAGCACGGCGGGGAACTCGACACATCCCTCCTCCTGCACCTGGCCCCGCACCTCGTGCGTGCGGCCGAGGTGGCGGATTTCGAGCCGGGCGACCGATTGCTGCGAAGATACATCCGGGGCCGTGTGCCCACACCCCCGAAGGAGTCTCGAGGCGTGGTGGGGCGGCCCACGCTTGCGACCGAAGCCAAGGGCAGGGCGGTGTTCGACCGCTGGGTGTCCACGCTGGTTGCCACCCTCGACGAGGGATGAGGGTGAACCAGCCCCGCGTGGGCGGGTAGGATCCAAGGACCCGGCCGAGCGCATCGGCCGGACCGTTCTCGACAAGGAGTACCCATGGCCGCCCGTCCGCTCCTCGCTCTCGCCCTCGCCGTCTCCGCCCTGGCACTGCCCGGCCGCGGCGCCGCCCAGAGCGTCGTCGTGGACGAGGGCACCTTCGCGGTGAGCCTGCGCGGCGCCCCCGCCGGCACCGAGCAGTTCGCCATCCGGCGCGCCGGGGTGGGCGACGACGCCATCGTCATCGCCAATGCCGTCATCCTCCTCGACCGGGGGGCCGGTGCCATGGAGTTGCGCCCTCTCCTCGAGGTCACGCCCCTGGACGACGCATCCGTCAACTACCAGTTGAAGGTGTCGGGCTCGGAGGCGTCTGAGCTGAGCGTGCGCGTCGCGGGGCGGAGGTACGTGGCCCGGATCCGCACCGATGCGGGCGAAGAGGAGCGGGAGTTCCTCGCCCGTCCGGGGACGCGGATCGTGGAGGAGGGCGTGGCCCACCAGTACTACTTCCTCCGGGGCGTGCGTGAGGGCGCCACCACGCCGGTCATCGAGCCGCGCACACGCCGGCAGGTGCAGCTCACGGCCTCGACCGCCGCCGATGTGGAGCTCGCCCTGGGCGCCACGACGGTGCGCGCCCGGAAGCTGACGCTCACGGCGGGCGACGACGTGCGCCACATCTGGTTCGACGCCCAGGGGCGTGTGCTCCGCGTCGAGATCCCGGCCCAGGGATACGTCGCCGAGCGCCAGGACCTGGTGCGGTGATTTCCCGCCCTTCAAGGCCGGCCCAGGCTGATTAGCTTTCCTTGGGCTCGTTCAGCATTGAAGGGCTCTCGCGGGTCCCCCGTACACCGGAAGGGCCGGCGAAACCGGGAGGGCCCGCAGCGCGTACGGACCATGGCGCGTCCGTCGCCACCAATCCATGCCCAGGGAGGTCGTGAGGATGAGGATCCGCGCAGGCCTGGGGGCCCTATTGATGGGGCTCCTGGCCGCTGTGCCCGTCGCCGCACAGAAGGTTCCCGCGTCACTTACGTTGGAGAGGGCCATCGACATCGCCCGGTCCAACAACCCCACCTTCCTCCAGACGCAGAACGACCAGGTCCAGGCGGACTGGGACGTGCGCCAGGCGTACGGCCAGCTGCTCCCCTCGGCCTCGGCCAGCTCCGGGGTCACCTGGCAGGGTGCGGGCGAGCAGCAGTTCGGCACCCTGACGTTGGGGGACCTGGGATTCGGGGATCTCCCTTCGTACTACCTGTCGAGCTACGGCATCAACGTCGGCATGAGCCTGAACCTCGCCACGGTCCTCGGGCCCTCCCAGGCCAAGGCCGTGAGGGGCGCCACGACCGCGAGGGTCCGGGCCGCCGACGCCGCTCTCGTCGCCCAGGTCACCGGCGCCTATCTGGACGTCCTCCGTCAGCAGGAGGCGCTCCGCCTGGCGCTCCAGCAGCTCGAGAACGGTCAGCTCAACCTGCGCCTCGCGCAGGGGCGACTCGAGGTGGGATCGGCGACCCCCATCGACGTGGGGCAGGCCGAGGTGCAGGTGGGCCGTGCCGAAGTGGGCGTCCTGCAGGCCCGTAACGCCGTCGCCACGGGGCGCATGCGCCTCCTGCAGCAGCTGGGCGTCCCCGTGGACCAGGAGATGGAGCTGGGCACCACCTTCCCCCTCACCCAGCCGATGTGGACGCTCGAGGAGCTGGAGGGCACCGCGCTGGCGCGCAACCCGGCCCTCGACGCCACCCGGCGCTCCAAGCAAGCCGCGGACATCGGCGTGACGGCGGCCCGGTCGCCCTACCTGCCGACCCTCTCGCTCTCCACCGGGTGGAGCGGATTCACCCGCGAGGCGAGCAGCACCGACCTCCAGGTCTTGCAGGCACAGGCTTCCGTGGCGAGCCAGGTGGCGTCGTGCAACGCCACCAACGACCTGTACAGCCGCCTGGCCCGCCCCATCGCGCCGAGGGACTGCACCCAGTACGCCTTCACCGACGCCAACCGCCAGGCCATCGTGGAGGCGAACGACCAGTTCCCGTTCGGCTTCCAGAAATCGCCACTCAGCGTCCGCCTGGGGCTGAGCATCCCCATCTTCCAGGGCTTCAGCCGTCAGCGGAACCTGGAGGCGGCCAAGCTGCAGCGGGAAGACCTGGACCAGCAGGTCAGGGAGCAGGAGCTCGCCCTTCGGGCCGACCTCTCCGTGGCGCTGAGCACGGTGCGGACCGCCTACGAGAGCGCGCTCCTGGAGGAGCGCAACGGCTCCCTGGCGGAGCAGCAGCTCCGTCTCGCCCGGGAACGCTACCAGCTGGGCGCCATCACCTTCGTCGAGCTCGTCGCCGCCCAGACGGTCATGGCGCAGGCCGACCGTGACCGCACCGCCGCCGTCTTCGCATACCATGATGCCGTCACGAGGCTCGAGTCCCTCGTGGGCACGTCACTCCGGTAGGGACCCGAGATCCATGCAGACCCGCACCAAGATCATCATCGGCATCGCGGTGGTCGTCGTGTTCGGCTCCGCGGCCGCGCTGAGCATCGTGAAGGGGAGGAACCGGGGCCTCGAGGTGCGCATGGAGGAGGTCGCGCGCCGCGACCTGGTCCAGATCGTCACCGCCAGCGGGAACATCCGGGCGCGTCGGCTCGTGGAGCTGAGCTCCGACATCTCGGCCAAGGTGTCCCAACTCCTCGTGGACGAGGGCGACGACGTCCAGCAGGGCGACGTCCTCCTCCGCCTCGATCCCGCCCAGTACCAGGCCGGCGTCTCCAGGGCCGAGGCCGCGCTCTCCCAGGCGAGGGCGTCCCAGGCACAGATGGAGGCCAACCTCCTCCGGACCCGGCGCGACCTGGACCGGTTCCTGGCGCTGAGGGCGCGGGACTCGCTCCTCGTGAGCACCCAGCAGGTGGACGACGCCCGCACCGGGCTCGAGGTGGCCGAAGCCCAGCTCCGCTCCGCCGAGTTCGGCGTGAACCAGGCCCAGGCCTCCCTCGAGGAGGCGCAGGACCGCCTGTCCAAGACGATCATCCGCGCGCCCATCACCGGCAAGGTGACCCGCCTCAACGTGGAGGAGGGCGAGACCGTCATCATCGGGACCATGAACAACGCCGGGAGCCTCATCCTCACCATTTCGGACCTCTCGGTCATCGAGGCGGTGGCCCAGGTCGATGAGACCGACGTGCCCCAGGTGGCGCTGGGTGACTCGGCGACGGTGCACATCGACGCGTTCCCAGAGCGGGACTTCACGGGGCGTGTCACCGAGATCGGCAACTCCGCCATCCGCCCGCCCTCCCAGCAGGCGACGGGGCAGCAGGCGGCCATCGACTTCGAGGTGGTGATCACGCTCGACCCCACCGACGCCGATCTCCGCCCGGACCTGTCGGCCACCGCCGACATCGTCACCGACGTGCGCGCGGACGCGCTCTCCGTGCCCATCATCGCGCTCACCGTGCGCGAGCCCGGTGCCGACTCTCTAGCCTCGGAGGACGGGCCCGAAGCGGGCACCTCCGCCCCGGCCGCAGCCGTACAGAACGGGGAGAAGAAAGACCAGGAGGGCGTCTTCCTCGTGCGTGACCACAAGGTCGTCTTCACGCCTGTGACGGTTGGGATCGCCGGCCAGGAGTACTTCGAGGTGCTGAGCGGCCTGAGCGTGGGCGACACGGTGGTGGCTGGACCGTACCAGAGCATCCGGCAGCTCAAGAACGGCGACGCGGTGAAGAAGCTGGAAGTCCCCGACAGCGCCACCTCGAAGTAGGGCGCACCCGGAGCCGGCCGTGCAAGTCTGGGAGGGCGTCGTCCTGGCGATGCATCAGATCCGCAGCCAGAAGCTGAAGAGCTTCTTCAGCCTTCTGGGCGTGATCCTGGGCGTGCTCTTCCTCATCGTCGTGGTCACGGTGGTGGAGGGGCTGGACCGTTACGTGCGCGAGGACTTCACCGCACAAGTCTTCGGCGTGAACACGGTTACGCTACAGCGCTCCCCGGCGGTGCAGATCAACACCTCCGAGGAGGAATGGCGGATCCTGCAGCGCCGGCCGCGCATCACCTACGAAGACGCGGACGCGATCCGGGCCCGCCTCACCGTCCCCGCCCGCATCGCCGTGGAGTCGGACACAGGGGGCGAGGGCGTGGGCGACAACGGGAAGAGCGCCACCGGGATGATGATCTCGGGCGCCTCCCCGGAGATCTTCGAGATCCGGAACCTGGAGATCGCGCGGGGGCGGGCGTTCACACCCCAGGAAGCGAACATGGGCGCGCCGGTGGTGGTCATCGGCTCCAAGACCGCGGAGGTCATCTTCGAGTCCCTGGATCCCCTGGAGCGCACCATCCGCATCCGGGGCTTCCCCTACCGCATCATCGGCGTGCTCGAGGAGCGCGGCTCCCTCTTCGGGCAGTCCCTCGACAACCTCGTGATCGCGCCGGCGCGCTCGCCCATCCAGGCCGTGACCAACCCCCGGGGCATCGTGGACGGCGTGATCATCCAGGCTCTGGACCCCGCCCGCCTGCGGGAAGCCCAGCAGGAGGTGGAGGGGATCATGCGCGCGCGCAGGGGTCTCCGTCCCGCCGACGCGAACGACTTCTCCCTGGAGACCGCCGACGAGGCCATCAGCTTCTGGGACAATATCTCCCGCATCCTCTTCATCGCGCTCCCCGGCCTGGTCGCCATCTCCCTCGTGGTGGGAGGGATCGTGATCATGAACATCATGCTGGTGTCGGTGATGGAGCGCACCCGGGAGATCGGCGTGCGCAAGGCCATCGGCGCCCGCCGCCGTGACATCCTCACCCAGGTGCTCATCGAGTCGGCCACGCTATCCACTGTGGGCGCCATCATCGGCGTCGCGGCGGGGATCGGCGTGGCCATGCTCATCGCCGCCGTGTCCCCCCTCCCCGCCGCGGTGAGCCCGAAGTGGATCGCGCTGGGCGTCGCCCTCGGGCTCCTCGTGGGGATCATCTCAGGGGTGTACCCCGCTTCCCGGGCCTCCAAGCTCGACCCCGTGGACGCGCTCCGCTATGAGTGAGTTCGAGCACCGCAGGGCGTCGGGCCTCACCGCCCTCAACGAGGGGCTGATCATCGCCTGGGAGGCGCTGCGCGCCAACAAGCTCCGCTCCTCGCTCACCATCCTGGGCGTCGCGGTGGGCGTGTCCGTGGTGGTGGCCATGGCCGCGCTCATCACGGGGATCCGCACCAGCGTGATGTCCGCCTTCGAGTCGGCCGGGCCGAACAACTTCGTGGTCACGCGCTTCGACTTCACGCAGGTGCGCAGCGGCGACCACGGGAACAACCGCCCGCCCTGGTGGGACAAGCCCGAGATCGAGCCCGAGGAGGCGGAGCGCATCGCCGCGCTGCCCGGCATCGACGAGGCCCTGTACAATTTCGGCTTTTCGGTGTCCATCGACTTCGAGGGGCAGCGGGTGGGAAACGTGAACTCCCAGGGGTACTCGGCGGGTTGGCCCCGCTACAGCCAGGGCGACTTCATCGCCGGGCGGGACTTCACGCCGGGGGAGGTGCGCCAGAACCGGGCCCTCGTGGTCATCTCCGCGGAGCTCGCGCTGGAGCTCTTCGGCCAGAGAGACCCCATCGGCAGGCGCGTGCGCGTGGGGAACGTGTTCCGCGGCACGCAGGAGGCGTTCACCGTGGTGGGCGTCTACCAGCAGGAGCCCAACATCTTCTCGAGCGCGGTGAAGCACTTCGCCATCTTCCCCCACACCGCCGCCGAGCGGCGGCTCCGCCAGAACGCCTGGCAGGCCCAGATCCTCGTCGTCCCCAAGGACTCGGTGTCCATGTCCCAGGCGCAGGACGAGGTCATCGCGGCGCTGAGGGCCATGCGCGGCCTCGGGCCCAGGGACGAGAACAACTTCGCCCTCCTGTCCTCCGCCCAGATCGTGGACCTGTTCAACCGCCTCACCGCCGTGTTCTTCCTCGTCATGCTCGCGCTCTCCTCCGCCGGGCTCCTGGTGGGCGGCGTGGGGGTCATCGGGATCATGCTCATCAGCGTCACCGAGCGGACCCGGGAGATCGGGATCCGCAAGGCGGTGGGGGCCACCCGCCGCGAGATCCTCTGGCAGTTCCTCGTGGAGGCCTCGGTGCTCACCGCGCTCGGCGCCGTGGCCGGTATGCTGGCCGGGTGGGGGCTGGCCGAGGCCGTCGCCGCCTGGACGCCCCTCCCAGCCCGCATCCCCATCTGGGCCGTGGGCGCCGCCCTCGGCATGGCCATCCTGACCGGAATGCTCTTCGGCCTCTTCCCCGCCCACCGGGCCGCGCGCATGGACCCTGTGGTCGCGCTCAGGTACGAATGAGCGCGCCCCTGGACGTCCTGGCCATCATGGCCCACCCGGACGACGCCGAGCTCCTGTGCGGCGGGTCGCTGGCGAAGAGCGCCGGCGCCGGGCAGCGTGTGGGCATCGTCGACCTGACGGCGGGCGAGATGGGGAGCCAGGGAACTCCCGAGCTCCGCGCCCGCGAGG
>JBFYZE010000501.1:0-4269 GCA_041309665.1 Gemmatimonadales bacterium
CGCCCCTCTGCCTCATGAGGACGGAAGGCCGCTCAGGCCGCCTCCTCCTCCTTCAGCTTGCAGTCGATGCAGTAGCGCGCGTGGGGGAGCGCGTCGAGCCGCTCGAACCCGACGTCGGTGCCGCACGTGTGGCAGGTGCCGAAGCTCTTCGGGTCGTTGTAGAGGCGGCGCAGCGCCTCCTCCAGCCGGTACAGGTACCGCCCTTCCTTCGTGGCGAAGACGGCAGCCTTCTCGCGTTCCATGGCCTCGGTCCCCTGGTCGGCCATGTGGTCGGTGTACGCGGCGAGGTCCGAGTCGGCGGACTCGCGGTCCCGCTTCGCCATCTCGTCGAAGAGCCCCAGGGCCTTCAGTGCCCTGGCCCGCTCGTCGAGGAGCCGCTTCTCGATGTGTGCGAGTTGCTTCTTGTTCAGAGGCATGTCGTTCTCGGAGGGAGGGTGTTTCGATGAGCCAAGTAACGTAATCCAAGGGCCCGGGTGCGTCCACGGCCCCCACGGCGCTGTGGCGGGACCGTGGCGGAACCGTGGCCGGGCGGAGACCGGGCCGGGGCCCACCCCACCGGGGGCGGCCTTCTCCTACCAGCGCACCAAGGCCGAGCCCCAGGTGAAGCCGGACCCGAACGCCACCAGGCAGAGGAGGTCCCCGCGCGCCAGGCGCCCTTCGCGGACGGCCTCGGCCAGGGCGATGGGGATGGTGGCGGCCGTGGTGTTCCCGTACCTGTGGATGTTGCTCACAACCTGCGCGTCGGAGAGGCCCAGGCGCCGCTGCACCATCTGGGTGATGCGCAGGTTGGCCTGGTGCGGGATGAGCAGGTCCAGGTCCGCGACGCCGAAGCCGTTGGCGGCCAGCGCCTCCTCCACGGCCTCGGGCATGCGGACCACGGCGTGCTTGAAGACCTCCTTCCCGTTCATGGACGGGTAGTGGCGCGCCTCGTGGATCATCTCGGCGGTGATGCGCGGGTGGTGCATGCCGGACTCGAACTCCACCCAGAGCATCTCGGCGTAGCGCCCGTCGGCGTGCAGGTGCGTGGAGAGCACGCCCCGGTTCGGGTCCTCGGTGGCGGTGAGCACCGCGGCCCCCGCCCCGTCGCCGAACAGAACCGCGATGTCGCGGCCCCGGGTGGAGATGTCGATCCCGGTGGACTGGATCTCCACGCCCACCAGGAGGATGGTGCGGTACTGCCCGACGCGGATGAACGCGTCGGCGATGGAAAGCCCGTACACGAACGCCGAGCACTGGGCACGGATGTCGATGGCGGGGATCCCCTCGAGCCCCAGCTCCCGCTGCAGGAAGACGCCGGTGCCGGGAGCGAAATGGTCGGGGTTCACCGTCCCCAGGACGATGGCGTCCACGTCGGCCGGCTCGAGGCCCGCATCCTCCAGCGCCATGAGGCAGGCGCGCCTCGCCATCTCGGCCCCGCTCATCCCCTCGGGGACCCAGCGGCGCTCCCGGATCCCGGTGCGCTCCACGATCCACTCGTCGGATGTGTCCATGAGCAGCGTGAGGTCGTGGTTCGTCACCACGCGCTCGGGCACGTAGTAGCCGGTTCCTGTGATCGCGGTGCGGGGCAAGGGATCTCCGGGACGGACGCTGGGTTCGCGGGACGCCGGATCCAAGGCGGTCCCGCCGGGTAACCCCAGCCTGGCCCGATCCGGCAGACGAAGGGGAGATGATACGCCATGGCGGATGCAACGATCCACTGCCGCAGGTGCGGCGCCGACGCTCCGCGTCTCCCCCGCCCTCCCTTCCGCACGGACCTGGGCGAGCGCATCACCGCAGAGATCTGCGCCGACTGCTGGAAGGACTGGCTCCAGCACCAGACGCTGCTCATCAACCACTACGGCCTGGATCCCCGCGACCCGAAGGCGCGCGCGTTCCTGTACGAGCAGATCGAGCGCGTCCTGCTCCAGGGAGGCGACGCCGAGCAGGTGGACACGAGCCGGCAGGGGCACGTGGAGTGGTAGGACCCGTCGGCGCGGGTTCCGGCTAGGGCCCGCGGCGCCGCAGCCCCAGCGACGCGCCGCACGCCTCGCCCCAGGAGAGCCGGACCACGAGCTGGGGCGGCATGCGCGCCAGGACGCTCACCGTGCCCGGGCAGCGCGACTGCAGCAGGTCCAGCGCGGCGCCGTGGATCTGCCCGCCCTGCTCCAGGAGCACGTGGTCCACGCCCATCTCCCACCACATGGCGAGCTGCTCCTCCGCCGTCCCCCAGACCGGCGCGGCCTCATCCTCCGAGCGCGGCGTGAAGCGCGCGCTGGGCGTCGCGGCCCATCCGCCGTGGAGGTGCAGCGCGGCCCAGAACTCCGGCGCCCCGACCACCGCCGTGGCCGGGGCGGTGTTCTGCAGGACCTCCACCGCAGCCGCCATCCGCCCGGCGCGCAGCTGGTAGGGTGCGACCGCCCAGCCCCGGGCGGCCCTGCTGGCGCTCACCGAGGCGAACGCGACCACCCAGCCCAACGCCACGGCCCCCAGCGCCTGGCGCAGCCTGGGCGCCATCGGGGCGCTCCACGAGCCGAGGCGTCGGAGCCCCTCCAGGACACCCACCCCAACGACCACCACGAGCCAGGGGTGGAGGGGGGCCACCAGCCTCCGGTCCACGTACGGCCAGGTGAGGAGCATGCCCAGGTAGGCGACCGCGATCCACGGCAGGGGAGCCAGGCGCCGGGCGAGGACCCAACCCCCGGCCACCGCCGCCGCGCCCAGGGGCACGGCGGCGACCCAGAGCCACGGCCCGGTGAGCCCCGGGACGAGGAGGGCGAGCACCCGCCCGACCACGTTGTTCGCGTGGGTGGGGAGCCCGGCGAGGAATGCCCCGGGGCTTCCCAGAAGTTGATTCGCCAGCCACCCGCCGTAGGGCCCCAGGACGTCGCGGAGCCCCTCGGGGATCGCCGCCTCACGGGACGACGCCCAGGCACCCCACGCCGCCATCGCGAGGAGCGCGGGCGCGGTCACCGCAGCCGCTGCGCGGACACTCCGGCGCGCGGCCAGGGCCACGGCGAAGCCGGCCCCCACCGCCACCCCCGCCGTCCGCGTGAGGACGACGGCCACCAGGAGGGCGGCGAGGAGGGAGGCCCAGCGCGCGTCGCCGCGCCGGGAGGCTCGGGGCCACAGGGCGAGGGCCGCGGACGTCAGCGCGAGGAAGAGGGGCTCGGAGAGGGGCACCAGCGCCGTCCTCCACACGTCGGCCGAGATGAAGGCCAGCGCCCCCACGGCCAGCGCCTCCCTCCGCCGCAGGCCCCCGCCGGCGTGCAGCGCCCAGGCCAGGAGGCCGCCCGCCGCCGCCAGGAGGAGGAGGTTGAGGAGCTCGGCGGCCAGCGTCACCGCGCCCACGGAGCCCAGCGCCGCCCAGAGCAAGCCCAGGAGCCCCGGGTAGAGGGGCGGGAACTTCACCGCCGGGAGGTCCCCCGGGACGCCGCCGTAGCGCAGCCCGCTGCCCTGGGAGAGGGCCTCGCCGATGACCATGTACACGCCGTCGTCGTGCCATACGCCGGCAGGCACGGGCCGCCAGAACGACAGCCCCACCCCGACGAGCCCCAGGGCCAGGGCCAGGAAGGGCCACCAGCGACGCGACGCGCCCTCCGCCATCATCCCACCGGGCGCTTGGGGTGCTCGTCCACCTCCAGGCGGAACACATCGGGGCGGGCGTAGTGACCCGTCACGTCGAAGTCGAACTTGGCGCGGGCGATGGCCGTGAGGTCCAGGTCCGCCACGAGGATCCCCTCTCCGTCCCAGAGGGGGGCCGCCACCGGCTCCCCGAGCGGATCGTACATGGCGCTCCCGCCCCGGCAGAGCGTCTCGGGCCACGCGTCCAGCTCCGAGCGGATCTCCAGGTCCGCGGGATACATGTCCCGGGTCACGTACTGATTGCACCCGAGCACGAAGCACCGCCCCTCCAGCGCGATGTGCTGGAGCGTCCCCTGCCAGCGGGCGCGGGCGTCGGCGGTGGGGGCCAACCAGATGTCCACGCCCTTCCCGTACAGCGCCATGCGCGCCAGGGGCATGTAGTTCTCCCAGCAGATGAGCCCGCCCACGGTGCCGTAGGGCGTCTCCACGGCGGTGAGGGTGCTCCCGTCCCCCTCCCCCCAGATGAGGCGCTCGGCGGCGGTGGGCTTGAGCTTCCTGTGCTTGCCCAGGAGCGCCCCGTCGGGACCGAAGGAGAGGAGGGTGCAGAAGAGCGTGCCCCCGCTGTACGTGGAGTCCCGCTCGATGACGCCCACGTTGAGGTGGACTCCGGCCTCGCGGGCCGCCTCACCCAGGCGCACGGTCTCGGGC
>JBFYZE010000502.1:0-20288 GCA_041309665.1 Gemmatimonadales bacterium
CGCGCCGTCGCCGCCCTGGCGCTGGCCGCCGCACTCCTCGCGCCTGCGCCGTGCCCCACCGCCGCGCAGGAGGTGGATCCCGTCCTCCTCTCCGCGCTGCGGCCCAGGAGCGTGGGCCCCGCAGGGATGAGCGGGCGCATCGCCGCCCTCGCCGTGGACCCCTCCGACCCCTCGGTGATCTGGGTGGGCGCAGCCACCGGAGGAGTGTGGAAGTCCACCAACGCCGGCACGACCTTCGAGCCCGTCTTCGACTCCGAGCGAGTGAGCAGCATAGGCGCCATCGCCGTGGACCCGAGCGCGTCCGACGTGGTATGGGTGGGCACGGGGGAGGGGAACCCGCGCAACAGCGCGGGCGTGGGCGCCGGCGTCTACCGCACGCTGGACGCCGGGCGCACCTGGCGGCTCATGGGGCTGGAGCGCTCGGAGCGGATCCACCGCATCGTGGTCCACCCGCACGACTCCGATGTGGTGTGGGTGGGGGCGATGGGCCCGGCCTGGTCCGACGGGGAGGAGCGTGGCGTCTACAAGACCACCGATGGGGGACGCACGTGGCGCCGCGTGCTCTGGGTGGACGAGCGCACCGGCGTCGCCGACATGGTGGTAGATCCCACGAACCCGATGAAGATGCTCGCCGCCATGTGGGAGTACCGGCGCGAGCCCTGGTTCTTCACGTCCGGCGGCCCCGGCTCGGGGCTGTGGCTGAGCCACGACGGAGGCGAGACCTGGAATCGCCTGGACGAGGCGGACGGCCTCCCGGCCGGCGATCTCGGGCGCATCGGGCTGGCGGTGGCGCCCTCCGACCCCCGCGTGGTCTATGCGCTGGTGGAGGCGGAACGGAGCGCCCTGCTGCGCTCCCGGGACGGAGGCCGCACCTGGACGACGGTGAACGACCAGCCCGGGATCGCCAACCGCCCGTTCTACTACGCCGACATCGCCGTGGACCCCGCCAACGAGAACCGCGTCTACAACCTGGCCTCCGGGGTGCGCGTGTCCGAGGACGGAGGACGGACGTTCCGCCCCATGGCAGGCGACGTGCACCCCGACTTCCACGCCATCTGGATCGACCCGCGGGATGCGCGCCACCTCCTCCTGGGCACCGACGGCGGCGTCTGGGAGTCCAGGGACCGGGCCGCCAGCTGGCGGCTCTTCGACAACCTGCCCGTGGGTCAGTTCTACCACGTGTCCGTGGACGACGCCGTTCCCTTCAACATCTACGGGGGCATGCAGGACAACGGCTCCTGGCGCGGCCCGTCCGACGTGTGGGCGACGGGGGGGATCCGCAACTTCCACTGGAAGGAGATCGGGTTCGGCGACGGCTTCAACGCGCTCGTGGACCCCCGCGACGCGGCGTACGGGTACGCCATGTCCCAGGGCGGAAACCTGCAACGCTTCGACCTGCGCAACGGCGAGCGCAAGAGCATCCGCCCATGGGCCCCCGACGGCGTCACGCTCCGCTTCAATTGGAACGCCGCCATCGCCCTGGACCCCTTCGAGGTGGGGACCGTCTACTACGGGAGCCAGTTCGTCCACAAGAGCCCGGACCGGGGCCACAGCTGGCAGGTCATCAGCCCCGACCTCACCACCAACGATCCCGCCAAGCAGAAGCAGGCCGAGAGCGGCGGGCTCAGCCGCGAGAACACCGGGGCGGAGAACCACACCACGCTCCTCACGATCGCCCCGAGCCCCCTGGAGCGGGAGGTGATCTGGACGGGCTCCGACGACGGCAAGGTCCAGGTGACCCGCGCCGGCGGAGGGACCTGGGACGACCTCACCCCCCGGATCAAGGGCGTCCCCGCCGGGACCTGGGTCCCCCACATCGAGGTGTCGCGCCACACCCCCGGGACCGCGTACGTGGTATTCGACGACCACCGCCGCGGGAGCTGGGAGCCCTACCTGTTCCGCACCGTGAACAACGGCCGCGACTGGGAGAACGTGGCGAGGAAGAGGGGGATCGACGGCTTCCTCCACACGGTGGAGGAGGACCCGGTGGCGCCCAACCTGCTCTTCGCCGGCGGCGAGTTGGGGCTCTGGGTGTCGCTGGACGGGGGCGACGCCTGGTTCAAGTGGACCCATGGCCTCCCCACGGCTCCGGTCACGTCCCTGGTGGTGCACCCCCGGGACCACGATCTGGTCGTCGGAACCCACGGACGCTCCATCTGGGTGCTGGACGACATCCGCCCCCTCCGCGCGCTGGCGCAGAGCCCCGCGCTCATGGCCGAGCCGGTCCATTTCTTCGAGCCGCCCCCAGCGTACCTGCGCGCCACCGCCGCCACCGACGGCTACCACTTCTCCGGGGAGGCAATGTTCCAGGGCGTGACGCGTCCGCGAGGCGCGCTGTTCACCTACTGGGTGGGCGCGGACAGCGCCAGCGCCGCCGACATCTCCATCGTGGACGGCATGGGGCGTCCCGTGCGCGCCTTCACGGGGTCGGCCGCCCGGGGCCTGAACAGGGTGGTGTGGGACCTGCGCGAGGACGCCCCTGCGCCCTCCGCTAGTGGACGCGGCGCCGGCCAGGCGCCCGAGGTCCTCCCGGGCGTGTACGGGGTGCGCGTCGGCGTGGGCGGACGGGTGGTGGAGCGCTCGCTGGCGGTCCTGGCGGACCCGCGCGTGGAGGTGCCCCTCGCGGAGAGGGAGGAGAAGCTCCAGGCCCTGCGCTCCGCGCTCGCGCTGACCACGCGCCTTGCCCACGTCGAGTCACGAGCCGCCGCGGTACGCGAGGGGCTTCGTGCCGTGCGTGGCGCGCTGGAGGGGCGCGCCGACCTGGCCTCCCTGGCCGCGGCGGCCGACACGTTGGAGAAGGGGCTCTCCGACGCCGCCGACACGCGCGCCGTGGACGGCTACCGCCGGAGCGTGGCGTCGCTGGCCACCTCCTACGACCGGCCGACGGAGGGCCAGCGCCTGGACCTGCGCCGCATGGAGGAGGCCGTGTCGCGGTTGGCGACCGGCCTGAATTCGTTCCTCGCCGGGGACGTGGCGGCGTTCCGGCGCCAGGTGGACGGGGCGGGCCTCTCCCTCTTCCCCGACCCCGGGCTCGTCCCCGACCCCGGGGGCGGATGAGCCGCCTCCCTTGTCCCGGCCCGGCGGAGATCGTCCTTTACCCGTTCGTCCCCTGACCGCACACCTCACGAGGTGGCCCCCATGCTCCGCACCGCGCTCCTGTGGGCGTCGAAGAACCCGTTCCTGGCACAGCGACTTCCCACCTACGGGTTCGTGCGCCGCGCCACCCGCCGGTTCATGCCCGGTGAGACGCTGGAGGACGCGCTGCGCGAGGCGGCCCGTCTGAAGGGAGATGGGGTGCCCACCACCTTCACCCTCCTGGGCGAGAACGTCACCACCCCCGCCGAGGCCGACGCCGTCGCCGACCACTACCTGACGGTGCTGGAGGCCGTGCGGGCGCGCGGGCTCGACACGGAGGTGTCGGTGAAGCCCACCCAGCTCGGGCTGGACCTGGGCCCGACGGAGGCGCGCAGGCGCCTGGAGCGTATCGTGCGCGCCTGCGACCCCGGATCGCTGGTGTGGGTGGACATGGAGTCGTCGGCGTACGTGGACCCGACGCTGGAGCTCTTCCGGGGTGTGCGCGAGGACCACGAGAACGTGGGGCTCTGCCTGCAATCCTACCTGTACCGCACGGAGAAGGACCTGGAGTCCCTCCTCCCCCTGCGCCCCGCCATCCGCCTGGTGAAGGGCGCCTACAAGGAGCCTCCCGGCATCGCCTTCCCGAAGAAGTCGGACGTGGACCGGAACTTCGTACGGTTGGCCGGCGCCATGCTCAAGGCGCGCCTGGAGGGGAGGGGAGGCCGCCCCGTGATGGGCACCCACGACCCCCGCATGATCGCCGAGGCGGGGCGCCTGGCCCACGAGCTGGGGCTGGCCAAGGACGCCTGGGAGGTGGCCATGCTCTACGGCATCCAGGTTTCCGAGCAGGAGCGTCTGGTCCGGACCGGTCACTGCGTGCGCGTGCTGGTCGCCTACGGGACCCACTGGTTCCCTTGGTATATGCGCCGCCTGGCCGAGCGCCCCGCCAACGTCTGGTTCGTGGTCAAGCAGCTCGTTGGCTGATCCGGCCCCCGCCCGGGCTCCCGCCTCCGGGGCACCCGACCAGGACCCCCGCCGCTGGGGGATGCTCGCGCTCCTGTCCCTGGGGATGCTCCTGGGGATGTCCGCGTGGTTCACGGCCAGTGCCGTCGCCCCCGAGCTGCAGGCACGGTGGGGGCTGGACTCGGCCCAGGTGGGTTGGCTCACGGCGTCGGTGCAGCTCGGATTCGTGGCCGGGACAGCCCTGGCCGCCCTCCTGAACCTGGCCGACGTGGTGAGCGCCCGCGGTTACTTCGCCGGGTGCGCATCGGCCGCGGCCCTGGCGAACCTCTCCCTGCTGTGGGCGCCGTCGTACCCGGCGGCGCTGACCGCGCGACTCCTGACCGGGGCCTTCCTCGCCGGCGTCTACCCTCCGGGCATGAAGATGATCGCCACCTGGTTCCGCTCCGCCCGGGGGATGGCCATCGGCACCGTGGTGGGCGCCCTGACGGTGGGGAAGGCCACCCCCTACCTCCTCAAGGCCGCCGGGGGCGCCGGGGTGGAGACGGTGGTGGTGGGCGCCTCCGCGGCGGGGCTGGCCGCCGCCGTGCTCGTCGTGCTCATCTACCGCGACGGCCCCTACGCCTTCGCCCGGCCCCGGTTTTCGTGGGGACTCGTGGCGCGTATCCTGCGTCACCGGCCCACCCTCCTGGCGACCGGCGGCTACCTCGGTCACATGTGGGAGCTGTACGCCATGTGGACCTGGGTGCCCGCCTTCCTCCTCGCCTCCGCGGCCGCCCGGGGGGGACCGGGGCACACCGTGGCGGAGCTGGCCGGGTTCGGCGCCATCGCCGCGGGCGGCCTCGGGTGCGTGTGGGGCGGGATGGCCGCCGACCGCATGGGCCGGCACCGCGTGGTGAAGCTGGCGATGGCCGCGAGCGGCGCGTGCTCCCTCGTGGTAGGAGCCCTCTTCGGCGGTCCCTTCATCCTGGTGGCGCTCCTCACCTGGGTCTGGGGGTTCTTCGTTGTGGCCGACTCGGCGCAGTTCTCCGCCCTCGTCACCGAGGTCGCGCCCCCCGACACGGTGGGGACCGCCCTCACGCTCCAGACGTCCATGGGCTTCCTCCTCACCATGGCCACCATCCAGGGAGTCCCCGTCCTCGTGGACGCCTTCGGGTGGGCCTGGGCGTTCCCGGTGCTGGCGGTCGGACCTGCGCTGGGGATCACGAGCATCCAGCGGCTCCAGCGCCTCGTGGCCTGAAGCCCTCCCTACGGTGCGGCCCTGGCCGCACCGCCCGTCCTTGACGCGCCGGGGGGGCTCCCCCCCCATTGCATGCTTCACCAAGACCTCAAGGGAACCCCATGCTCCATATCCTCATCGCCGCCGGCCTCGTCCTCGGCCTCGGGTTCGGCCTCGTCGCGTCCGCCACCGGCTCCGAGCTCCTCCTCACCATCGCCGCCGCCTCCGCGCCCGTGGGGACGGCCTTCATGAACGCCATCCGGATGGTGGTCATCCCGCTCGTCATGGCGGTGATCTTCTCCGGCGTCGCCAAGCTGGGCGATCCCCGCAAGCTGGGGCGCATGGGCGGGCTCACGCTGGGCTTCTTCTGGCTGACGCTGCCGCCTGCCATCCTGATCGGGATGGGGACGATGAAGGTGGGGCTCCTGTTCGCCCCCGAAGTGCCCCTCCCTCCCGTGGAGGCGCAGGAGGCGGTGGTCCTGCCGAGCTTCGTCGAGTTCCTGGTGGGGCTCATCCCCCCCAACCCCTTCGCCGCAGCCTCGGCGGGCTCGCTGCTTCCCCTCATCGTCTTCACGGCGCTCGTGGCCGCTGCCGCGGGAACGCTGGCGGACGGGCCCCGCACCCGGCTCATCGAGATCGCCGACGCGCTGGGCGCCGCCCTCATCCGGCTGGTGTGGTGGATCCTGTGGACTGCGCCGGTGGGTGTCTTCGGCCTGGCCGCCCCGGTGACGGCCAAGCTGGGGTGGGGGCTCCTCGGGAGCCTGGCCGTCTTCATCGTGTCCGTGGTGGTGGGGCTCGCCATCTTCCTCGGTCTGGTGTTCCTCCCCCTTCTCTGGTTCGTGAGGGGCATCAGCCCACGGCACTTCTTCGCCTCGACCTTCGGGAGCGTGGCCGTCGCGTTCGCGTCCACATCCACGGTGGCGGCGCTCCCCGTGATGATCGAGGAGTCCACGGAGAAGCTGAAGATCGACCCCTCCACGGTGACCCTCGTCGTGCCTCTCGGCGCGTCGATGTACCGCCCCGGGAGCGCGCTCTTCCAGGGTGCGGCGGTGGTCTTCCTGGCGCATCTCTTCCAGGTCCCGGTCCCCGCGGCGGCACTGGGCGGGGCGATCCTGGCCACCTTCCTCGTTTCACTGACGGTGGCTCCGGTGCCCAGCTCCAGCATCGTGACGCTGGCGCCGGCGCTGGACACCGTGGGTGTCCCGCTTTCCGGGATGGCCATCCTGCTGGGCGTGGACCGGATCCCCGACATGTTCCGCACGTCGGTGAACTGCATGGGCCAGGTCACCACGGCGGCGCTGGTGGACCGCTGGGTGGGCGGGAAGGCGGGCCCAGACTCCGCCGGCTAACCCCCGCCCGCGGAGAGGAGCCGCCCCAGGGTCCCCAGGTCCACGTTCCCGCCGCTGATCACCACGGCCACCGGGGCCTCCCCCGCCCGGGGGATCCGGCCCGCGAGGACCGCGGCGAGCCCCGCGGCGCCGGCGGGCTCGGCGAGGAGCTTGGTGCGCTCCAGCAACAGCCGCATGGCGCCGACGATCTCCTCGTCGGAGACGGTCACCACGCCCCGGGCGTAGGCCGCCACCAGCGCGTGGTTCAGGACCCCGGCCATGGGCGCCGCCAGCCCGTCGGCCAGGGTGCGCATGGAGTCCAGGTGCACGGCGACGCCGGCCTGGAGGCTCCGGCGCATGGCGTCGGCGCCCTCGGGCTCCACGCCCCAGACGCCCACCGCCGGGCGGACGGCGGCAGCGGCGGCGGCGATGGCGGAAACGAGCCCACCGCCCCCCACGGGCACCACGATGGTCCCCACGTCCGGGAGGTCCTCCATGATCTCCAGGGCGCAGCTCCCGTGCCCAGCCACCATCTCCTCGTCGTCGAAGGGGTGGACGAAGCTGAGTCCGCGCTCCTCGGCCAGCGCGTGCGCCTTCGCGAAGGCCTCCCGGGTGTCGCCGTGGAGCACGACCTCCGCCCCGTAGCCGCGGCTGGCTTCCACCTTGGCGCGCGACGCCGCCTCGGGCATCACCACGACCGCCGGCACGCCGGCGGTACGCGCCGCCCAGGCGACGGCCTGCGCAGCATTCCCGGCAGAAATGGTCACCACGCCCCGCCGGCGCTCGTCATCCCCGAGGCGAAGCAGGCGGTGGAGCGCGCCCCGGACCTTGAACGACCCCGTCTTCTGGAGGTTCTCGCACTTGAGATAGACGGACGCCCCGGCGAGGGCCGAGAGCGTGCGGGAGCGCAGGAGTGGCGTCCGGTGGACGGAGCCGGCGATGCGCGCCCGGGCCTCCTCGAAGCGGGGTCTGTCGAAGACGGGAACGCTCACGCGGGGCCGCGGTTGAGGGGTGCGGGGGGCCCCGGGATGATGACGGGGCGGGGGAGCCGGCGCCAGCCCCCGGCAGCGGGAAACCAAGGTGCTTATGCGAAATGTTTGCCTATTCTGCCGTTCGTACGCAGATTTTCCGGCTGTTGATCACGGCGGTCGTGCCCTGTCCCCTCATCATGAGGCTCACCTCCATGCGCGTGCAGCGTTCCTCCCTGAGATCCCTCCTCGGCCTGGCCGCGGCCCTGGCGCTGGCGGCGCCGGCGGGCGCCCAGCAAGGCCTCCTCACCGGACGCATCACGGATCTGGCCACCGGCCTGCCCATCGAGGCAGCGCAGGTCCAGATCCTGGGTGGCGCCCGGTCCACGGGAGGCCTCACCGACTCCAACGGCACCTATCGCATCCAGCTCGCTGCGGGCACCTACTCCATCGTCGTCGAGTACGTGGGCTACCGGAGCGAGCGGTTCCCGGGGATCCGGGTGCTCGCCGGCCAGCCCACGACGTACGACATCCGGCTCACGTCCCGGGCCCTCGAGCTCGACCCCATCGTGGTGTCGCCGTCACGCTCCGGCGTGGGAGAGAAGGAGACCAAGGCGCCGTCCTCCGTGCACACGATCTCCTCCCTGGAGATCTCGGAGCGCGCGGTCACCACGCCGGTGGACTACATCAAGAACGCCCCCGGCGTGGACGTGATCTCCTCGGGCCTGCAGAGCTCGAACGTGGTGGTGCGCGGGTTCAACAACATCTTCTCCGGCGCCCTCCACATGCTGACGGACAACCGGATCGCCGGCGTGCCGTCGCTGCGGGTCAACCTCATCCACTTCGTGCCGTCCAACGAGGAGGACATCGAGCGCATGGAGGTGGTGCTCGGTCCGGGCTCCGCGCTCTACGGGCCCAACACCGCCAACGGCGTGGTCCACATCCTCACCAAGTCGCCTCTCGACGACCAGGGCACCACGGTCTCCCTCGGCGGCGGGGAGCGGGACGTGTTCCAGGGCGTGTTCCGCTCGGCGTTCCTCCTGAACCCGGACCTCGGCTTCAAGGTCTCCGCCCAGTACCTCCGCGGGACCGAGTGGCCGTTCGAGGACTCGACGGAGCTCGCGAACCGCAAGTGGGCGGACGAAACGCCGCAGGCGTGCCTGGCCGACCGGATGTTCCGCGGATTGAACTCCGCCGACGCGCAGCTGTCTTGCGGCCGCATCGGGATCCGGCACTACAGGACCCGGCGCTTCGGCCTCGAGGCGCGGGCCGACTGGCGCTTCGCCGAGAACGGGACGTTCATCGCCACGTACGGGCGCACCGACGCCACCGGGATCGAGATGACGGGTCTCGGCGCCGGCCAGACGAACAACTGGGTCTACCAGTTCTTCCAGGGCCGTGTCCGGTACGACCGCTTCTTCGCCCAGGCGTACCTGAACCAGAGCGACGCCGGGGACACCTACCTGCTGAACAGCGGGATGCCCCTGGTGGACAAGTCCAGCCTCATGGTGGCGCAGGTGCAGCACGGCTTCGCGCTGGCCGACGGGAGGCAGGACTTCACCTACGGATTCGACTTCCTGGGGACGCGTCCCTCGACGGACGGGAAGATCAACGGCTCGTACGAGGACCGTGACGACGTGGACGAGTGGGGCGTCTACCTCCAGTCGAAGACGGCGCTGACGGACCAGCTCGACCTCATCTTCGCCGGGCGCATGGACGACCACTCCATCCTCGCCGACAAGGTGCTGTCCCCCCGCGCCGCCATCGTGTTCAAGCCCACCGAGGAGCAGAGCTTCCGCTTCTCGTTCAACCGGGCCTACTCCGCGCCTTCCACCCTGAACTACTTCCTGGACATCCCCAACGGCTACGCGCCTGGGCTGGCTTCCTTGGGGTACGGGCTGCGCGCGTACGGAACGGGCGCGAACGGTTGGTCGGTAAGCAACGCCGACGGATCCCCGAAGGGCTTCCGCTCGCCGTTCAACCCGGCCGGGCCATCGGCGGTCGTGCCCATGGCCGCCACGACGAACTTCTGGAAGGCCGCGGTCACCGTCGTGAACGCCCAGAAGCCGCTGGGAGCCCTCTACTCGGTCCTCGCGGGCCTGAACCCCGCCGCCGGCTCCATCGGCACCATGCTCTACAACCCCCAGACCGGGACGCTCACACCGCTGGCGGGAACGAGCATCCCGGATGTGCCGAGCGTCCGCGAGAGCAACGCCGAGTCCTTCGAAGCGGGGTGGACGGGCATCATCGCCCAGCGCGTGAAGCTCACCGCGGACATCTACCGCACGACGCAGAACGATTTCGTCTCGCCCCTGCTCATCCAGAACCCCCTGGTGATGTTCAACGGCCAGGACGTGGGCAAGTTCCTCCAGGTGCCCGTCGTGACCGCGCTCACGCAGGCGTACATGGCCGCGGGAATGCCTCAGGCCCAGGCGCAGGCGAAGGCCGTGACGGATGCGACCACCCTCATCCCGCAGATCGCGGCCGGGATCGCGCAGGTTCCCATCGGCGTGGTATCCGCCTCCGACCTCCCGGGCGGCGCCGACCTGCTCGTGTCCTACAGGAACGTGGGCGACCTGACGCTGTGGGGCGCCGACCTGGCATTCGAGTGGTTCGTGACCGACAACTTCATCCTGAACGGGTCGTACTCCCACGTCTCCGACGACATGTTCGACATCGACGACGGGGACCCGATCGCCCTCAACGCTCCCACGCACAAGGGGGCGTTCTCCGTGGCGTACCGCAACGTGTCGAAGGGGTTCAACGGGGAAGCCAGGGTGCGCCTGAACAACGCGTTCCCCGCGGTCTCCGCCGGCTTCAACGGGGAGGTCCCCTCGTCCGAGACCGTGGACCTGAACCTCGGCTACAAGATCCCGAGGACCAACGGCACGGTCCAGCTCACCGTGAGCAACCTGTTCGACACCGAATACAGGAGCTTCGTGGGCGTGCCCACCCTTGGGCGCATGGCCCTCATCCGGGTCAAGTACGACCTCTTCTAGACGCCCCGTGGCCCACGGGACACACGGCCCGGCCGGCTCGTCCGGCCGGGCCGTCGTGCTTCTGAGCCTGGCGGAGGTCGGGGCGGGGGGTGGTGGTCCTGGCCGGGGCCTGGGTACCTTCGTGGTTGTCCCCAGGGACCCCCACCGCAGGAGCGAGGAACGCCGGTGACCGCAGCCGAGGCCGTGAGCCCCGTGACGATCCGATGTGGGTTCTGCCTCACCCCGAACCGCGTGGACCTGGCCAGGGCCGCGCACCGGCCCGCGTGTGGGCAGTGCGGCCGCCCGATTCTCCTGGACCGGCCGGTGAAGGTGTCCGAGGAGGACTTCGACGCCACGGTCCTGGGGGAGCTCCTCGTGGCGAAGGTGGACACGGATCACGCGCCCAGCGTGGCCCAACGGTTCGGGATCCGGGGGATCCCGACGCTCATCCTGTTCAAGGACGGCTCTGAGGTGGGACGCAGCGTGGGCTTCGAGCCCGAGCGGGTCCGTGCCCTGGCCGAGGAGGCGGTGTCGTGAGCAAGCGCGCGAGGCATGCCAAGGTTCTCGAGATCATCAAGCACCACCGGGTGGCCAGCCAGGAGGGGCTCCGCGAGCTCCTGCACGCGCAGGGGACGGAGGTCACCCAGGCCACCCTCTCCCGGGACATCCGGGAACTCCGGCTCGTGAAGGTCCCCGATGCCGAGGGCGCGTCCCACTATTCCCTCCCCGAGGAGTGGGAGAGCACGCCGCCCCTCCAGACGCTCCTGCCCATGCTGTTCCAGAGCGCCGAAGGAGTGGGGAACTTCCTCGTCGTGAAGACCCTGAAGGGGGGAGCTCAGGCCGTGGCCCTGGGGATCGACTGGGAGGAGTGGCCGGAGGTCGTGGGCACCCTCGCGGGGGACGACACCATCCTCCTGATCTTCCGGGACCCCGGGACCGTCCCCACCGTGCAGCAGCGCCTGGAGCACATGGCGGGGGTCTTGCAGCCCTCAGGGTGAAGCGACGGCGAAATATGCACGACGCCGTGCCTCCTTCCCTCACCGCACTTCATCAAGAAGGGGCATGTGAGCGGGTCGGCTTGACCTGGGGACGATAACTAATACACTATCTAGCTATGAATATGCATTCCTCCTCCCTTCCCGCGGTGGGCGTGATCGGAGCCACGGGATACACCGGGTTGGAGGTCCTCCGTGTGCTCGGCCGCCACCCGGGCGTCCAGCTCCGCTTCGCCACCTCGGAAGCGAGCGCCGGCGAGCCCTCGGGCTTCCCCGGCCTCTCCCTGGTCTCCGGCGAGACGGTGTCGCTGGAGGGGATCGAGCTCGTCTTCCTCTGCCTCCCCCACGGGAAGGCCGTGGAGTGGGCCGCACGCGCCCATGCCGCCGGCGTCAGGGTCGTGGACCTCACCGCCGACCACCGGCCCGGATCGGGGCGGGAGGAGGGGTGGGTCTACGGGATGGCGGACCTGGCCGCCGAGCGGATCGCAGGGAGTCGCCGGGTAGCCAATCCGGGGTGCTATCCCACGGGGGTGCAGGTGGCGCTCCATCCGCTCCGAACCCGGGGGATGATCCGCGACGGGGCGCCCGTGATCGTCAACGCAGCGTCCGGCGTCACCGGGGCGGGGCGCACCCCCAAGCGGGAGCTCCTCTTCGCGGAGGTGGCCTCCGACTACCGCGCCTACGCCACCGGGAACGCCCACCGCCACCTCCTGGAGATGGGCGAGGGCCTCCCCGGCCTCCCCCTCGTCTTCCAGCCCCATCTCCTTCCCGTGGCCCGGGGGATCCTGGAGACGATCTACCTCCCGGTGAGCGACGGCGTGGGCGCCGCGTCGGTGCGCGCCGTCTGGCGGGAGGTCTACGCGGGCTCGGCGACGGTGTCCATCACCGACGGGAGCCCGACGCTGACGGAGGTGGCCTGGAGCGACCGCCTGGTGCTGGGCGCCGCGGACAACGCCGGCATCCCGGGGCTGGTGACGGTGCTGGCCTCCTTCGACAACCTGGGCAAGGGAGCCGCCGGCCAGGCGGTGCACAACATGAACCTCATGCTCGGCCTCGACCCGGTTCTGGGTCTACGGTGCTGAGCGTCGCGAATTCGGGAGGTGGCATGAACGGCACGAGCGCGGCGTCGGCGCCCCTGGTGGGGGTCTACGCCCAGCCGGGATTGGTCCTGGCCCGGGGAGAGGGATCCTGGGTCTGGGACGAGGAGGGCCGGCGGTACCTGGACTTCACCGCAGGGATCGCGGTGAACGCCCTCGGGCACGGGTCGCCGCTGGTGGCCGACGCCATCCGGAAGGCTCTGGACCTCGGGCTGATCCACACGTCCAACCTCTTCCCCACCCGACCCGCACAGGAGCTCTCCCGCCTCCTCGTGGACCTCTCGTTCCCCGGGAAGGCCTTCTTCTGCAACTCCGGCGCCGAGGCGAACGAGGCGGCGCTGAAGTTCTCACGGAAGTGGGCCGGGGCCACCGGCGCGGAGGGGAAGCGCGAGTTCCTGGCATTCCGCAATGCGTTCCACGGCCGCCTCTTCGGCTCGCTGGCGGCCACCGATCGGGAGGCCTATCAGGCCCCCTTCCGCCCCCTCATGCCGGGCGTCCGCTTCGTCGAGCTGGGCGACGCCGCGGGCGTGGAGGAGAGCCTCGCCGGGGGCACGGTGGCGGCCGTGTTCATCGAGCCCGTCCAGGGGGAGGGGGGCGTGATCCCCGTCCCCTTCGAGTTCCTCCGGACCTTGCGCGCGCTCTGCGACCGCTACGGAGCGCTCCTCGTCTTCGACGAGATCCAGTGTGGCCTGGGGCGCACCGGGAAGCTCTTCGCCCACCAGCACGCCGGCGTGACGCCGGACATCCTGACCCTGGCCAAGCCGCTCGCCGGCGGTCTCCCGATGGGAGCGGCCATCGTCACCGACGCAGTGGCGGACGCGCTCAAGCCCGGCGACCACGGCACCACCTTCGGCGGAGGGCCCCTGGTGGCCTCGGCCGCCCTGGCGGTGGTACGCGCCGTGTCCGACCCGGCCTTCCTGGAGGGGGTGGTGGAGCGTTCCCGCCACCTCCTGCGCGGCCTGGACGAGCTGCGGGGCCGCGTCCCGGGCATCCGCGACGTGCGGGGGATGGGTCTTCTCCTGGGCGTGGTCGTGGACGGGAAGTCCTCCGACGTCGTGGCCCGGGCCCGGGAGCAGGGGCTCCTCCTCGTCGGCGCCGGCCCCGAGGTCGTGCGGCTGATCCCGCCCCTCAACGTCTCGTTCGAGGAGCTCGACCAGGGGTTGGAGAGGGTGGAGGCGGCCCTTTCGTGAATCCGATTTTTCTTGACACCATGCAGGCTTCGGGCATAACTATGCCGTTGGCCCCTCCGGGGGCCGTGGTCATCTTCGTGATGCGGTTCGCAGGACCGGAAGGAAGGGCTCGGGGCCGTCGCGCCCCCTGACGCTTCGGCGGGAAGCGGTCAGGCCCACGCCTCCCGGTCCTGCTATTTTTTTTTGGGTGTCCCGTTACCCGATCTCCCATTCGAGAGCGCGCCATGGCACGTCAGGAACCCCGCCGGGGGCAGGCCGAGGCCCTCTGGGGCGGCCGATTCGCCGCCGGCATGGCTCCGGAGATGGTCCCGTTCAACCTGTGCCTCCCCGTGGATGGGCGGCTGTGGAGGGAGGACATACGCGGGAGCTGCGCGTGGGCCCGGGCCCTGGTCGGAGCCGGGGTCCTCACGCCAGAAGAGGGTGGAGCACTCCTGGAGGGACTCGACGCCGTCGCAGAGAGGATCGCGCACGAGGGTCTGGCCGGAGCCTCCGAGGAGGACATCCACTCCGCGATCGAGCGGATGCTCCGCGAGGCCGTGGGAGAGCTGGCGGGCAAGCTGCACACCGGGCGCTCCAGGAACGACCAGTCGTCCACGGACGTGCGCCTCTGGGGGATGGGAGCCGCCGCCGACGTGGACGCCGAGCTGGTGCGCCTCGGCAGGGGGCTCCTGACCCTGGCCGAGTCCGGGGTGGACGCCATCATGCCGGGCTACACCCACCTGCAGCAGGGCCAGCCGATCCGCGCGGCCCAGTGGGCGCTGGCGCACGTGTGGGCGCTCCTCCGCGACCGGGAGCGCCTCGCCCAGGCCCGCCGCTCGGCCGGCGTGCTCCCCCTCGGCTCCGGGGCCATCGCAGGATGCCCGTTCCCCGTGGACCGGGAGGCGCTCCGGTCCGAGTTGGGCTTCCTGCGCATCTCGGAGAACAGCGTGGATGCGGTGGGCGACCGAGACTGGATCTGCGACCTCGCCTACGCGGGCGCCATGATCGGGATCCACCTCTCGCGTCTCGGCGAGGACCTGGTCCTCTTCTCGTCCACCGAGTTCGGCCTCGTGCGCCTCTCCGACGGGTACAGCACCGGTTCGAGCCTCATGCCGCAGAAGAGGAACCCCGACGTGGCCGAGCTCGCCCGGGGCAAGTCGGGGCGCCTGGTGGGGAACCTGACCGCACTCCTCACGCTGCTGAAGGGCCTCCCTACCGGATACAACCGGGACCTCCAGGAGGACAAGGAGGCCCTCTTCGACACCGTGGACACTCTCCTCCTGACGCTTCCGGCCGTTGCCGGCGCGGCCGGGACCGCCGCGTTCCGCCCCGAGCGGATGCGGCAGGTCATGGACGCCCAGCTCCTGGCCACCGACCTGGCCGACCACCTGGTGCGCCGGGGGGTCCCGTTCCGCGAGAGCCACGAGGTGATCGGGCGTCTGGTGCGCCGGTCCGAGGAAGCCGGGGTGAGCCTCTCCGCCCTGGGCGCGGCGGCGTTCCGCGAGGAGCACCCGGCATTCGGGGACGACGTGGGGGAACTCTTCGACTGGACCCGTTCCGCGGACTCCAGGGACACCGAAGGGGGCACCTCGCGGCGCTCCGTCCTCTCCCAGATCGAGCGGGCGCGCGGTAGCCTGGCCGGAGCACCCTGAGCCTCGCGCCCCGACGTGGCGAGGCACAGGCGCCCGCGGTACCTTGCGTTGTTGCCCCCACGCCGTCGGACGTCCGGGGCTCCACTCCGTCCGCGAACGCCATGACCGACGCCGAGATCTTCAAGAGAGCAGCGGCCGCTGAGGCGGTGGCCCAGGTACGCAGCGGGATGGTCCTGGGGCTGGGGACCGGGAGCACCGTGGCCCACTTCCTCCAGCTCCTGGGCGCCAAGCTCGAATCCGGCGAGCTCCACGACATCGTGGGCGTCCCCTCGTCCATAAGGACCGGCCGGGAGGCACGCACCGCGGGAATCCCGCTCACGGGCCTCGCCGAGCATCCTCGACTCGACCTCGCCGTGGACGGCGCGGACGAGGTCACCCCCCGGCTCGATCTCATCAAGGGGATGGGGGGTGCACTCCTGAGGGAGAAGATGGTGGCCCAGGCCTCGGACCGGCTCGTCATCATCGTGGACTCGGCCAAGGCAGTGGACCGGCTGGGCACCCGGTCGCCCCTTCCGGTGGAGGTGGTGGATTGGGGGTGGTCCGGGCACGTGGCCTTCCTCGAGGCCCACGGCGCCACCGTCCAGGTCCGTCGCTTCGACGACGGCCCACCCTTCAAGAGCGACAACGGCAACCTCATCCTCGACTGCGCCTTCCCCCAGGGGATCGCCGATCCGGTGGCGCTGGAAGCGGGGCTCAGGGCCAGGGCGGGGGTGGTGGAGACGGGGCTCTTCCTGGGGCTGGCCGACGAGGCCATCCTGGCGGGCCCCGAGGGGATCTCGCGCCTGCGGAGGGAGCTGTGAAGCTCGCCCCCTCCATCCTGTCCTGCGACTTCGGGCGCCTGGCGGAGGAGATCGCCGCGGCGCAGGAGGCGGGCGCGGACTGGATCCACGTGGACGTCATGGACGGCCACTTCGTCCCCAACATCACCCTGGGCCCCGTCATCACCCGCGCCGCGCGGCGGGCCACCCGGCTCACCCTCGACGTCCACCTGATGATCGAGGCCCCGGATCGGTACCTGGCGGCCTTCGCCGAGGCCGGCGCCGACGTCCTCACCGTGCACCAGGAGGCGTGCCCCCACCTCCACCGGACGCTCCAGGCCGTGCGCGAGCTGGGCCGGAAGGCGGGCGTGGCGTTGAACCCCGCCACCCCCGTGGAGGCCGTCCGGGACGTGCTCCCCCTGGTGGACCTCCTCCTGGTCATGTCGGTCAACCCGGGGTTCGGGGGGCAGGCCTTCATCCCCGGGTCCACCGGAAAGGTGCGCCGGGCCCGCGCCCTCCTCGATGCCGCCGCTTCGGCGGCCGAGTTGGAGGTGGACGGCGGCGTGGACGCGGGGAACGCCGCCGAGCTGTCCGCGGCCGGAGCCACCATCCTCGTGGCCGGGTCGGCGGTCTTCGGACACCCCGGGGGCGCCCGCGGAGGGATCCAGGCCATCCGCTCGGCCCTGGGCTGAGCAACCCTTGGTCCACCCGCCCGGACCCCGCGCCGACAGCCCCTTCCCGATTGCTGCTGACCCCCTCGGAGGGCTACACTGGATCGGGCATTTTCCCCCAGGCCGTCCGTGAGTAACTCCCAACGCGAAGCACCCCCCATGACCGAATCCCAGATCCTGGAGCAGAGCGCCCTCGACCGTCTCAAGGAATGGGGCGGGGACAAGCTGCTCGCCCAGATGATCCATCTGTTCCTCTCGAACGCACCCGGCCGGATGACGCAGATCCGCTCGGGGATCGGGAGTGGCGACATCCAGGAAGCGGAGAAGGGCGCCCACTCACTGAAGTCCAGCGCCGCCAACGTGGGCGCCATGCACCTGCGCACCATCGCCGCGGACATCGAGCGCGCCGCGGCAGGCGGCGATGCGGCCGCTGTGTCCACGCTCCTCCCCTCCCTGGAGAGCGCCTTCTCACAGGCCATCAGCGCCCTCGAGTCGGTCGAGAAAGGACTGAGCTCATGAGCTTCAAGATCGCCGTGGTCGAGGACAACCCGGACAACCGGCTCCTGGTCAGCGCCATCCTGGACGACCAGTACGACCTCTCCGAGTACGAGAGCGGCGCCGAGGTCCTGGACGGGCTCAAGGACAATCCTCCGGATCTCATGCTCCTGGACATCTCCCTGCCCCAGATGGACGGCACCGAGGTCCTGGCCTGGATCCGCAAGCAGCCCGAGTTCCAGGGTCTTCCCGTCATCGCCCTCACGGCCCACGCCATGGCCGGCGACCGGGAGAAGTACCTCGCGGCCGGGTTCAACGACTACGTGACCAAGCCCATCCTCGACGAGGATGTGCTCCTGGAGGCCATCCAGCGTTGCCTGAGCCCGGCGAGCTGAGCTTCCCTCCCGCGGAGGGGACCACTCCCGAGCCCGACGTCACGGGGACATCGGGCTCCGACTCGCCCGTCGCGGCGGCGGAAGGAGACGCCGCCGGACCGGATCGGTCGCGGGAGCGCATCGCCGTCTTCTGGGCTCTCCTCCTGCTCATGCTGGGGGGCGCGTTCGTCGTGCGCGGCACGTCGTGGGAGAGCTCCTCCTCGGCCCACACGCTCATGGAGTCGGTGGCCACGGTGATGGCCGCCATCGTGGGTGCGCTCGCCCTCGTGCGCTTCTACAGCCGCAAGCAGGCCACCTTCCTCTTCATCGGCACCGGCTTCATCGGTGCCGCGCTCCTCGACCTGAACCACGTCCTCCTCACCAGCGACCACTTCCTGGTGAAGGAAGGAATGGAGGCCGAGGACCTGTTCGCGTGGAGCTGGACGGCGGAGCGGGTCTACCTGTCGCTCTTCCTGTTCGTCAGCCTCCTCGCCTGGCGCCAGGAGCTCAAGGAGGGGGAGGGCGAGGCGGTGCACGAGGGGTCGGTGTACGCCACCGCCCTGGTCCTCACCCTGGTGAACCTGATCTTCTTCGAGTGGGTTCCCCTGTCGCGCGCCCATTTCCCGGGGCTCCCGTTGGCGCGGCCGGCCGAGCTCGTCCCCGGCCTCTTCTTCGGTTTGGCCTTCGTGGGCTACCTGATGAAGGGTGGATGGCGGCGCGACGCCTTCGAGTACTACCTGCTCGTCTCCCTGCTCATCTCGTCGCTTCTCCACATCGCGTTCATGTCGCTGTCGGAGACGCGGCACGACGGGATGTTCGACGCGGCCCTGCTCCTCAAGATCGTCAGCTACGCCGCGATCATGGCCGGGCTCCTGAAGAGCGTGTACGAGACGTTCCGCAGGGAGGCGAACGTGCTGGCGGCCATCACGGACGCCAATGCGGCGCTGGCGCGGGAGGTCGCCGTCCGCGCGCAGACCGAGCAGGCTGTGAAGGAGAGCCGGGGACGCCTCCAGGACTTCCTGGACAACGCCAACGACCTCATCCAGAGCGTGGCTCCCGACGGGCGGATCCTGTACGTGAACTCCGCCTGGAAGCGCATCCTCGGATACGGAGACGCGCAGCTCGAGCAGCTCAACCTCTACGACATCGTCCATCCCACGCACCGGGATCGGATCCAGAGCGAGTTCGCCCGGGTCCTGGAGGGGGAGCCGGCCCGCATCTTCACCGTGGAGTTCATCGCCGCCAATGGACGCGTCGTCATCCTGTCCGGAGGCGCCGCGGCCCAGCAGGTGCACGGACGCCCGATCGCCACCCAGGGGATCTTCCGCGACGTCACCGCGCAGCGCCTCGCCGAGCGTCAGCTCGCCGACTCCAAAGCCAACCTGACGGCCCTCGTGGAGAACACGGGCGACGCCATCTGGTCGGTGGACCGGCAGCAGAGCCTCATCACGTTCAACTCGGCCTACTCCCTCGCCATCGAAGCGCGCACCGGGCGGGAGCCCCGGGTGGGATCCCTTCCCGGGGACGTCTACGGCGGTGAGGACGCCGCCTGGTACTCGGAGGTCTACCAGCGCGCCCTCACCGGGGACCGGCACGTTGCGCTGCGCACCGACGAGGTGGACGGACAGCAGCGCTACTTCGAGCTCTACGCCAACCCGATCCAGGGCGACGAGGGAATCCGGGGGGTCGTGCTCTTCGGCAAGGACGTCACGCCACGGGTGCGCGCCGAGGAGGCGCTCCGCGTGGCCAAGGACGAGGCCATCGCCGCGAACAAGGCGAAGAGCGACTTCCTGGCGAGCATGAGCCACGAGCTGCGCACGCCGCTGAACTCTGTCATCGGCTTCACCAACATCCTGCTGAAGAACAAGGACGGACACCTCAACGACAAGGACGTGGGGTACCTGCAGCGGGTGCTGGCCAACGGAAAGCACCTGCTCGAGCTCATCAACGAGGTGCTCGACCTGGCCAAGATCGAGGCCGGGCGCATGGATCTCATCATCGAACCCGTGGATCTGGGGCACCTCGTGGTGGAGACGGTCCAGCAGCTCGAGGGGCAGGCCAAGGTGAAGGAGGGAAACGTCCAGCTCATCGCCGACGTTCCCTCCGAGGTGGCCCCGGTGGACACCGACTCGGCCAAGCTCAAGCAGGTCATCATCAACCTGGTGGGAAACGCGCTCAAGTTCACGCACGAGGGCTCCGTCACCGTGCATTTGGATGTGGCCAAGGACGGGAAGACCCCCGTGGCCATCGTCGTGAAGGACACCGGCATCGGCATCCCGGCGGACCGCCTGGAGGCGATCTTCGAGGCGTTCCAGCAAGCGGAGGCGGGGACGGCGCGCAAGTACGGTGGCACCGGCCTCGGTCTGGCCATCTCCCGCTCCATCTGCCTGCTCATGGGATACGACCTCATCGTGGAGTCGGAGGTGGGAAAGGGGTCCGCGTTCACCATCGTGTTGGGCGAGCGAGCGCGCCGGCCGGCCCGAAAGGAAGCACAGCCCGCGGCCCCGAGGATCGCCGCGACGCCCGTCCCGTCGGGCCGGCCCGCGGCG
>JBFYZE010000503.1:0-5912 GCA_041309665.1 Gemmatimonadales bacterium
GGCCAGGGAAGCTCCGCCGTGGGGTACCCGGCGGCGTCGAGCCCACCGTGCACCAGCATCACGCGCCCGCCGCCGCCGCGCCAGGGCCCAGGGAGCTCCACCACGCTCCCCACCCCGAGAGGCGGGAGATCCTCCAGCGGGACGCCGAAGGGGTCGGGATGCCGCCATTCCGCGACGTCGCGCACGCTCCCCCCGGCCAGGACCACCCGCCCACCGCCGTCCACCACCACCGCCCCCGCCGCCAGCATCCGCTCCACGGCGTGCTCCTCCGAAAGGAGGACGCCGAGGAGCGCCGACCCCGCGGCCACCTGCAGGGCGGCGGGAGCGACGTGCGCCAGGGCCAGCGCGCCCGGGTCGGCCAGCAGTGTATCCGCTGTGAGCGGCACCACCAGGCACCCCACGGGCTCCACATCCCCCGCCAGGGGGACGAGCGCCACCGCGCCCATCCCCCGGGATGCCAGCGCGGCGCCCAGGGCCGCTGCTTCCGGGGGGAACGCCTCGGCGCGGATCACCATGGGCCCCCGCGCCCCGGAGGGCAGGATGGCGAAGAGGGATGCGGCGCCGGCTTCGAGCCCCTCGCCCACGTCCGCGGGGAGGCCCGCGCACCCTACCCGCTCGGGTGCCCCACCTCTCCCCCGCAGGAGGAGTGCGGCTGCGGGCACCGGCGCCTGGAAGCGGCCCACGGCCGCCGCCGCCGCCTCGAGGACAGCGCGGACCTGGAGGAGGGAACTGGGCATGTCAGCGGCCTCCGGCCGGGGAGCCGGTCACCCGCCCCGCGGGCGCCGGAGCGCCGGAGACGGCCGGGGCCGATTCCTCGGAGCGGGCGAAGGGGAGGAGCACGGAGATGCGCCGGTTGTGGGGATCGAGAGGATCCTCGGGTACCTTGAGGCGCCGCTCCGCGTAGCCTCGCACCTCGGCGAAGCGCCACGGGCCGAGCCCCCCCGCCTCCAGCTCCCGCCGGGCGGCGTTGGCCCGGTCCACCGAGAGCTCCCAGTTGGAGAAGCCGGCGCCGCCGTAAGGCAGCGCGTCGGTGTGCCCCTCCAGCACCACCTCGCCGGGCACTTCCCGGAGCACCCCGCCGATGAGACCCAGCATCTGGCGCAGGGCGGGCTTGAGCGCCGACGACGATACGTCGAAGAAGATGGCCCCCTCGGCCCCCTCCATGAGCTCGACGCGCAGACCCTCCTCCGTGACGACGACTTCCACCTGCGCGGCGAGCGCGCCCAGGGGCGAGTCCGACGCCACCAGCCCGCGGATCTCGTCGGCGGCGTCGTTGAAGCTCTCCTCCTGCTCCCTGCGGCTCAGGAACGTCGTGCGCGCCACGTCCAGGTTGGAGATGAAGTTCCCCGCGCTCAGGGCGTTGGTCCCGCCGGAGAAGCTCTTCTTGAAGCCCACGGGGTTGCTGAAGTACCCCTGGACCATGTCCTTCACGCTCTGGTCCATCCCCATGATCCACATGACCATGAAGAAGGCCATCATGGCGGTGACGAAGTCGGCGTAGGCCACCTTCCAGGATCCGCCGTGGTGGGCCGCGTGCCCCCTGCCCTTCCTGCGGACGACGACGATCCGCTTCGAGCTGCTCGCGCTCATCTAGTCCGCCTTCCCCCGCCGCCGGGTCAGGTCCTCCAGCTCGGCGAAGGAGGGACGGGTCTCGGGCTCGATGTTGCGCCGGGCGAACTCCACCGACGTGATGGGCGGGTCGCCACGGGAGAACGAGAGGAGGGCGGTGCGGATGGTCGCCAGGTAGCGCTCCTCCGAGGACACGCGGGCCTGGACGGCGCTGGCGATGGGGCCGATGACGCCGTAAGCCAGCAGCACCCCCAGGAACGTGCCCACCAGCGCCGCCGCCACGCTCTTCCCCACCGCCTCGGGGGATCCCCCGATCTTGCCCATGGTGATGATGATCCCCAGCACCGCGGCCACGATGCCGAACCCGGGCATGGCGTCGGCCACGGTCTGGAGGGCATTGGGCACCTTGAGCGCCTCGTGGTGGTGCTGCTCCAGGTCCAGGTCCAGGATCTCCGAGAGGTGGTGGTCGTCCACGGCGCCGGTGAGGAGCACCTTCATGGTATCGCTCAGGAACGCCACGGCGTGGTGGTTCTGGTGGAAGGAGGGGTACTTCTTGAACAGTTCGCTGTCTTGCGGGTTCTCCACGTGCGACTCGATCCCCACCAGCCCGTCCTTGCGGGCGGCATAGAAGACCTCGTAGAGGACCTGGAGAAGCTCGGTGAAGGTGGCGCGGTCGTAGGGGTTGGGCCGGAGCAGGGCCACGACCTCGGAGAAGATGCGCTTCACCGTGGACGGCTTGTTCCCCACCAGGATGGCGCCGAAGCCCGAGCCGCCTATGATGACGAACTCGTTGACCTGGATCAGAACCGCCAGCTCGCCGTGGTGCATGAGGTACCCGGCGATGACGCTACCGAAGACTACGGCGAGCCCGAGAATGAGGAACACGGGTCGGCCCCTTTTGGCTTCCTTGCCCGACGCGGGCCTGATGGCCCGGCGCCACCGATGGTAGGCGGACTCCTTCCGCGACCCCGAGTATCGGCACCCCTGCCGCCCGACTGGAGCGCACCATGAGCGACGACCGCGCCCACCCCGGACCCTCCGCTGGCTCCTCGGAGGAAGCCATCTCCAGCGCCGAGCTCCTGGCCCGGGCCGGGTGGCTGGACCTCCTGGACGACCTGCACGGCGGCCTCTGCCACGACGTCAACTCCCGGGTGGCCAGCGTGGAGGCCCTGCTCCACATCCTGGAATTGGACGGCGGCACCGCCGGCCGGACCGAGGTCTACCTGGCGCCGGAGGCGGTCCGCCTGGCCGAGCTGGCCCGGGTCCTGGGCCATCTCTCCGGGCGGGTGGACGCCCGTGCCGAGGCCTTCGAGATGGCCGAGATCCTCTCGGTCGCGGCGCTCCTCCACGCCCGCCACCGGACCCTGGGGACGCTGGAGGCGCAGGTGTCCCCGACGCCGCAGGTCGCACCGGTGCGGGCGTCGCGCCCACGCCTTCTCAGGGTCCTTCTCCTCCTCCTGGCCGCCGCTGGCTCGGGGGCGCACGCAGCCGGGTCGAAGGCGCTCCGCGCGGAGATCACGGGAACGGAGGGATGGGTGGAGCTCCGGGTGCGCTGGGGAGCGAAGGGAACGGGCCCGCGGGGGCCCGAGCTCCTCGCCGGGAGCGCCGAGTCGCTGGCCCGCCTCCTCGCGCTGGACGACGGCGGGCTGCTGGCGGAGGAGGACGCGCTGGGGTTGAGGCTCCCGGCCCTGGGAAGGGTCCCGGAGCCACGGATCTGAGACGGGCGGGACCGCAGCGCCGCGGCCTCGGGGGAGGCCCTCGCGCGGCTCAGGGCTCGAGGCCCTCCACGAAGTCCAGGTCCGACGGCGTGGCGCCCGCCCGCCGGTTCTCCTCGGCGATGCGCTCGGCGATCTCCTCGCGCACGATCCCCACCGACGCGGGGGCCTCGATCCCCAGGCGCACGCCGCCGGAGTCGGCGGCCAACACGACCACGCGGATCCCCCCGTCGATCAGGATCGCCTCCCCCTGCCTGCGGTTGAGGATCAGCATGTGGCGCTCGCGTCCGGGTTGATTCGGCGGGGGTCTCCCCGCCCGTGCGCGGCCTAGAGAGCCAGGAGCGTCTGGAGCATCTCGTCGGCAGCGCTCACCACCCGCGCCGCGGCTCGGTACGCCGACTGGAACTGGATGAGGCGCACCATCTCCTCGTCCACCGACACCGAGCTCACGCTCTGCCGCCGGGTGTCGGCGTGGCCCGCCAGCGTCTCGTGCACCTCCGCCGCGTCGCTGGAGGAACGTACGGCGAGGCCGAGGGCGGACACCAGCCCCTGCAGATGCTCGCCGGGGAGGCTCCCCAAGGCGCCCAGCTCCCGGTCCCGCAGCCCGGCCAGCTCCAGCGCCACGTCGTTGGCCCCGGCCCGGTATCCCCCGAGGGCGTCGCCGGTCCCCGCCGCCACCGCGTCCGCCGACGCCGCCACCTCCGCCGAGAGGGCCAGGGTGAAGGCCGTGACCCCGGCGGGGTCGAGGAAGTCCAAACCCGTGTCGCCGGCGGGGTTGGTCCCGCTGGCGTGGATCGCGTTCACCTCCGCCACCAGGGCTCCGGCCAGCCGGTCGAGCCCGTCGAGCACGGTGGGCACGTCGGCGTTGAGCACCTGGAGGAGCCCGCCCAGGCTTCCGCCCAGGTCGGAAAGGAGCGAGGCCCGCCCCTGCACACGCACCCCCACCTCGCCTCCCACGGCGGCGGCGTCCAGGTGCATGGAAGAGGCGCCGTCCACGATGTTGTACCCGGACAGCGCGACGCCCACCGATCCGTTCTCCCGCTCGTGGGCGCGCACCGGGACCAGAGCCGCCAGCTCGTCCAGGGACCGGGCGCGGGCGTCGCGGAGGTCGGCCGCGGTGACGCCCGACGACTCGATCGCGACGATCTCGCGGTTCAGGCCGGCGATGTCGTCGGTGAGGGCGTTCACCCGGGCCACCGTCAGCGTGAGCCGGGTCTCCACCTCTTCGCGGATCGCGTCGAGGCCCGAGGCGAGCGAGTTCATGGTGTCGGCGAGCTCCTGGCCACGCTGGCGCACCACGGTGCGGGCACCTCCCCCCGTGGGGTTGCTGGCCAGGTCGCTCCACGCCGACAGGAACCGGTCGAGCACGCCGGAGAGCGCCTCCTCGGAGGGCTCACCCAGGAGCGTCTCCACGCGGCCGAGCAGGTCGGCGCGCGTGCGCTGCTGGGAGGCGCTGGCGGTCTCGAGGCGGAAGGCGGAGTCCAGGAGGGCGTCGCGGACCTGCTGTACGTCGGCGACGCGGATGCCGGTGCCGAAGACCCCCTCCGGGGTGCACAGCGCCGGGTTGGACGAGAGCACCGCGCGCTGCTGGGCGTAGCCCTCGGTGGCGCTGTTGGTGATGTTGTGCGAGGTCACGCTCAGCGCTGCCTGCTGGGCGCGCAGGGCGGTGGATGCGTTGGAGAGGATGCTCCCGATGGTGGGCATCTCAGATCCGCCGGTTGAGGAGGAGGGGCGGGCCGGAGGCCCCCCCCGCGGCCCCCTGGGGCGAGTACAATCCGGTCGGCGCCACGGGCTCACCCAGGGCGCGGAGAAGATGGTCCCCGGCGGCCATGGCCGCGCGGAGGAGGTGACGGTTGCGGTCCAGCTGGCGCTCCAGCCTCCGGGCCGCGTCGCGCAGCCCGTCGCGCGCCGCGCCCAGCGCGGGGGTCATCCCCCGACCCAACGCCGTGTCCAGCTCGCCCAGCGGTATGTTGCCGTCCCCAGCCGCCAACTCCAGGAGCGAGCGGCGATAGCGCCGCGCCTCCCCCAGCGTGCGGAAGACCCGCTGGGCCGCGAACACCGACTCGTCCACCCCGGCCAGATCGTCCTTCTCCACCGACACGCGCTGCCGCTCCAGGATGGCCGACAGGCTCTCCACGAGCCGGCTCTCGGTGACCAGGGCCCCGGCCAGCGCCTCGCTCAGGTCGCGGGGACCGCCGTCGGGAACGGCCTCCGCCGCGCGCATCATGGCTCCTTCCCCCCCTCCGGAGTCACCCCGGCCGCGCGTGCGAAGCGCCGGTAGAGCGCCTCGCCCAGGCCGCGCTCGGAGCGCAGCGCGGCGGCGTCGGCGACGTGCTGGTCCAGGAGGTCGCGGAACATGTCCTCCCCGGCGCCGCCGTCCAGCGCACCCCCGTCGGGAATGGTGCGGCGCATGGCCTTGAACATCTCCTGGTAGAACGTCCCCTCCAGGAGGCGGGTGGCGGCGCGGAGGCGCGCCTCCGTCCCGGCGATGCGGCCGTGGCGGAGCGCCGCCAGGGGGTCGCTCCCCGCGCCGTTCACGGGCGCGGTCACCGGACCACCACCCGGGCGGAGAGGGCGCCCACCTGGCGCAGTGCCTCGAGCACGGCGGCCACCGCCTGGGGGGGCGCG
>JBFYZE010000504.1:0-6182 GCA_041309665.1 Gemmatimonadales bacterium
CACGGCGGCGAGGCGGGGGTGGAGGAGCTCCACGGCGAACCGCGCGGCATCGTGGTTGGAGAGGTGCCCGTGGCTGGAGGCGATGCGCCGCTTCACCGACCAGGGGTACGGGCTGGAGGCCAGGAGCAGCTCGTCGTGGTTGGCCTCCAGCACCAGGAGGTCGCACCCGGAGAGGGCGTGGCGGATCTGGGCGGTGGGGCGCCCGAGGTCCGTGGCCACCCCCATCCTGAGCCCCGTGCGCTCGTCCACCAGCGCCACGCCCACGGGGTCGGCGGCGTCGTGGACCGTGATGAAGGGCTCCACGCGCACGTCCCCGACGCTGAACGGGTGCCCCGGCCGGTAGAGCCTCACCTCCTCGCCGCCCCGGAGGAGGCGGGCGCACGCGTCCCGGGTGCGCTGGGTGAGGTGGAGCGGGGTTCCGTGGTGCCGGGCGAAGACGCCCATCCCCCGCGTGTGGTCGCCGTGGTCGTGGGTGATCACGATGGCCTGGACCTCGGCCGGTGCCACGCCCAGCGACGCCATGCGCCGAGCCAGGTCGCGGGCGCTCAGGCCCGCGTCCACGAGCACGAAGGTGCCGCCCGCGCGCACGAGGGTGGCGTTCCCCGAGCTCCCGCTCCCCAGGACGGCGACCCTCACCCGGCTCGGAGCTCCCGGGCTACTCGGCCCGGCGAGACCGGGAGTGCCGCCAGGCCTCGGCGAGCACCTGCTTCACTCCGGGCGTGAGCGCCTCGCCGCGGCGTGTCATGGCGGCCTCGGCCGCCCGGAGGAACTGGTCGAAGCGGTAGTCCCGCAGGTCCGCCCCGGCCCCCCAGGCGAAGGGAGGAACCACCGCGGGGGGCATCACGCCCCCGAAGACGTTGCTCCCCGCCCCGATGACGGTGCCGGTGTTAAGGAGCGTCCCGACTCCGGTCTTCACGTGATCGCCCAGGAAGCACCCGACCTTCACCAGCCCCGAGTCCTTCTCTCCGTCGGGGGTCCAAACGCGGATGGTGCCGTACGTGTTCTTCAGGTTCGAGTTGATGGTGCCGGCCCCGAGGTTCACCCAGCGACCGAGCATGGCGTGGCCCAGGAACCCGTCGTGGGCCTTGTTGTCCCAGCCCAGGAAGACGGACCAGACCAGCTCCCCCCGCACCTTGCACAGCGGTCCGAGGGAGGACGTGGCAACGTGCCCGCCCAGGACCACCGAGTCCCGTCCAAGGTACAGGGGACCCACCAGCCTCGCGGGGCCTTCCACGCGCGCGCCCGCGTCGAGGCGCACCGGACCTTGCCGGGTGTCCACCACGACTCCGGGCTCCACCTCCGCCAGAGCGCCCATGGACAGAGCGGCTCCCCCCACGCGCACGACGCCCTCGGGCCGATGGTCGTCGGAGAAGAGGTGGGCCGCGTCCTTGGCCACCCGCGCCGGCGTTCCGGAGACGAGGTGCCACGGTCGGGGCAGGATCTCCCCCAGGAGCTCGGTGGCGCGCCCCTCCGTCGCGGATGCGGGGGTGCGAACGTGTCCCTCGGAGGGGAGGGGCTCGCCGGGGCCCAAGACCCACCCCACCGTCTCGCCGCCGATGGTGAGCCGGCCGGGACGGAGCTCCGGCAGCTCCTGGAATTCGGGGACGGCACGGCTGGAAAGGAGGACGCGGGTGGGGTCGGGAGGGACATCCTCCCGTTGGAGCACGGGGGCGGCACCGGGCTCGTCGAAGCCGGCCAGGGCGCGGCGGGAGAGCTGCCCTGAGCACGGGACGCCGACCACGCGCTCTGCCCGCTCCCGGAAGGTGAGGCACCCGAAGCGCAGCTCGCCCGCGGGGCGCGTTAGCGTGAACGGCGCCCAGCGCCTCGCGTTGCCGTCGTCGAAGAGGTAGAGCCTGATGTCGCTCACGTGGCTTCTCCCAGTCTGCGGAGGAGGGACTTGAGGTCGGCGGCGCGGTCGCGGGGGAGGACGAGCGTGACCTCCCCCGAGCGGACGACGACGAGATCGTGCACGCCGAAGAGCACCACCCTCCCGTCCTCGGCGAACACCACGTTCCCGCTGGATTCCACGGCGCTGCCATCGCCCACGAGGACGTTCCCAGACGCGTCGGCCTCGCGGGTCCTCCCCAACGCCTCCCAGCTCCCCACGTCGTCCCAGGTGAAGGTGGCCTCCACGCAGGCCACCCGGTCGCTCCGCTCCAGCACCGCCGTGTCCACCACCGAGACCGGGACGGCCCGGAAGAACGAGCCCGGGCCCTCGCGCTCCAGGAGCGGAAGGCACGACGCCACCTCGGGAGCGTGGCTGCGCACCTCGTCGACGAAGACGGAGGCCTTCCAGACGAAGATCCCCGAGTTCCAGAGGTACCCGGCGTCCACGTAACGGCGCGCCGTGTCGGCGTCCGGCTTCTCGTGGAAGGCCGCGACCCGGAAGGCCTGCAGCCCTCCCGGAGCCTCGAGGCCCTCTCCGGGCTGGATGTGCCCGTATCCGGTCTCCACCCGGTCGGGGCGGATCCCAACCGTGACCAGGAGGTCGCGGGTGCGGGCCAGGTGGGCGGCGGCGTGGACCGTCTCCGCGAACGCCTCCAGGGGGCGTATGAGGTGGTCGGAGTGGAGCGAGACCAGCACCGCCTCCGGGTCGCGGCGCGCCACCTCCCAGGCGGCCCACGCCAGGACGGGGCAGGTCCCCCGGGCCTCGGGTTCCACCAGGTACGACGCGGCGGGAAGGTCGGGCATGGCCGCCCGGAACCGGGCGGCCAGGTGCTCGCCGGCGAGGATGCGGATGTGCTCGTCGGCGACGAGCGAGCGGGCGCGCTCCACCGTGTCCTCGATGAGGGAGCGCTCGCTGGCCAGAGGCAGGAGCTGCTTGGGTCGCTCGCGGGTGCTCACGGGCCAGAACCGGGAGCCGATCCCCCCGGCCAGGACCAGGATCCAGAGGTCGGATTCAGCGCGCAGAGAGGATCTCCTGGATGCGTGAGAGGAGCTTCTTGGGACTGAAGGGCTTGGTGATGAAGTCGTCCGCTCCCGCTTCCATCGCCGCCTCCCGGTCCGCGTCCTGCCCCTTCGCGGTGAGGATGATCACCGGCGTGTGCCGGTGGCGCGGGTGGCTCCTGATGCGCCCCAGGACGTCCATCCCGGAGGCCCCGGGCATCATCAGGTCGAGGAGGAAGAAATCCGGAGACCGGGGTCCCTCCAGGGCGTCCAGGGCATCTCCCCCGTCGCACGCCTGGCACACGGTGTACCCAGCGTTCTCCAGGATGGTGGCGAGGATCCTCCGGATGTGAGGCTCGTCGTCCGCCACCAGAATGTGCCCGCGCGGTGGAAGGGTCGCTCCCACGATCATGGAACCTCGGTTCGGTCCGGTCGGGCACCGGCGAGCGTCGGGAGCTGGGCACCCTGGCGCGGCGCGGCTTCCCGCGGCCCTGGAAAGTGGGCGGGGAACCTACCTGTCACGTGGGGTTAAGTCAAGCAACCACGGGGCTTTTCGGGGTTGACACCTCCGTCCCGGCCCAGGCAACTTTCGCTGCTTCTTCGGTGGTACCGATCCCTCGGAGGCCCCTCGCGCCCATGACGACCCCAGCTTCGCCCTTCTCCGTGCGGCGGCGGAGCCGGCTTCCCGTCCTCGCCGCGCTCCTTGTGGCGGGCGCCGCGGCGTGCGGTGACGATCCCTACGCCATCGACTGGGCCGCGTCACCCGACACCGTCCTCTTGTACGCGTTGGCGCGCCCCGAGCTCAACCTCCCCTCGGGCTTCGATTTCTACAACCGGAGCGCCATGATCGTCGAGGATGCGAACGCCACCGGCCAGTGGGACATGGCGGTCGACACCCGTGGGGGGAAGATCGTGCTGCTTCCCCCAGGGGCGCTGGGGGTCAGCTCCAAGGCGGCGGTGGCGGCCCTGAGGGGGCGCACCTTCGACGACGTCACCGAGGCTCCTGCGGACACGGCCCAGTACACGTCCCGCGCCCCGGTCCCGGTGGAGATGGGGACGGTCTACGTCTGGCGCTCGCGGCAGAACTACGGCTACTACGGCACGTCGTGCGTGTACTATTCGAAGATGGAGCCGTTGGTGATCGATCCCGCGGGGGGCACGCTGACCTTCGTGTACGACGCGAGCCCGGCGTGCAACGACCGGAGCCTCATTCCGCCGAAGTGACCCAGGAAGCGTCCTGACATGCTCGACATCCGCCGTGTGCGCCATGAGCCCGAAGAAGTGAAGCGAGCGCTCGGCAGGCGCGGAGGTCCCGAGCTTCCTGCCTTCGTGGACGAGGTCCTGACGCTGGACGAGACGCGCCGCGCCGCGATCGGCGAGGTGAACGACCTGAAGGCCCGGCGCAACGAGGCATCCAAGACGATCGGCGAGCTCAAGCGCACGGGGGGTGACGCCGAGGACCTCATCGTGTCCATGCGCGGCCTGGGAGACCGCATCGGGGAGCTCGACGAGGCGATCCGCGCCAACGAGGCCCGGGTCGAGGAGATCCTCATGGGCATCCCCAACCTCCCCCTCGACGAGATCCCCGACGGCGGGCCGGAGTGCAACCGGGTGGTATCCACGTGGGGTGAGCCCCGCGCCTTCGCCTTCCCGCCGAGGCCCCACTGGGAGATCGGCGAGGCGCTGGGGATCCTGGACCTTCCCCGCGGCTCGAAGATCAGCGGCTCGGGGTTCCCCGTCCTCCGGGGCGCGGGCGCCCGCCTGCAGCGGGGGCTCATCAACTGGTTCCTCGACGTCCACACCGGCGAGAACGGGTACGAGGAGCTCCGCGTCCCCTACCTGGTCAACCGGGAGAGCCTCACCGGCACCGGCCAGCTCCCGAAGTTCGCCGACGAGTCGTACCTGAGCGAGCGCGACGGGCTCTGGCTCATCCCGACCGCCGAGGTCCCTGTGACCAACCTCCACCGGGACGAACTCCTCTCCATCGACCAGCTCCCGGTGCGCTACGTCGCCTACTCGCCCTGCTTCCGGCGTGAGGCGGGAGCTGCCGGGAAGGACACCCGGGGCCTGCTCCGCGTGCACCAGTTCGACAAGGTGGAGCTGGTCCGCTACGAGCGGCCCGAGCGGAGCACGGAGGGACTGGAGGAGCTCACCCGCCACGCCGAGATCCTCCTGGAGCGCCTGGGCCTGCACTACCGTCGGGTCTGCCTCGCCTCGGGCGACCTGGGCTTCAGCAGCGCAATGACGTACGACCTGGAGGTGTGGGCGCCCGGCGTCGAGAAGTGGCTCGAGGTGTCGAGCTGCTCGGCCTTCACCGACTACCAGGCGCGCCGTGCCAACCTCCGCTTCCGTCCGGCCCATGGGGAGAAGCCGGAGTTCGTGCACACGCTGAACGGGTCGGCGCTCGCGCTGCCCAGGGTGGTCGCCGCGCTCCTGGAGACCTACCAGGATGCCGACGGCTCCGTGACGCTCCCGGAGGTGCTGCACGCGTACGTGGGCGCCCGCCGTCTGGCCTCGCCGGCGTAGCGGCCGGCCCGACGGGGGTACCATGCGCCGCAACCGGTGGCCCGTCGCGCTCGCGACGCTCTTCGTGACCCTGCTGGGCTGGTATCTGCTGTACACCCAGCAGATCGTGCGGGCGCTGCGGGCGGATGCCGAGACGCTGACGGAGATCTTCGCACAGGTACAGGCGGGGATCACCGACCCGGACCCCGCCGCGGCCGACGAGGCACTCTTCCGTCTCCAGACCATCATCCGCGAGTCGGGCGTGCCTCTTGTCCTCACGGGCCCGCGAGACACGATCCTGGATGCCCGCAACCTCCCCTTCGCCGCGGACCTCGCCACGCAGGCGGGCCAGGAGCGCGTGCGCGCTTACGTGCGCCGTCTGGACCTCCGCCAGCCGCCGGTGGGAGACCCGGACATCCAGGCGCTCCACGTCGGCGACACCCCGGAGATCCGGCGGCTGCGCTGGATCCCGTGGCTCCAGGTGGGCGGGCTCCTGCTCACGGTGTTCGTGGGCTTCGCCATGATCCGCACGCAGCGCAGCGCGGAGAGCGAGCGTGCGTGGACCTCCATGGCCCGGGAGCTGGCCCATCAGCTGGGCACGCCCCTGTCCTCGCTCCAGGGATGGCTCGAGGTGCTCAAGCTCCCGCCCCGGGAGCGCCCGGCCTCGCTGGCCGACGCGGACGTGGCGCGTGCCATCGAAGAGGACCTGGATCGCCTGGAGCGGGTCAGCCACCGCTTCGAGCTCATCGGGCGGGAGCCGGACCTGGAGAGCCTCCCTCTCCAGAAGGTCG
>JBFYZE010000505.1:0-8170 GCA_041309665.1 Gemmatimonadales bacterium
CACGGCACCGAGCGCGCCGGGACGGCGGGCGCCGTCGGCCTCGGGAGCCGGCGCCCTCCGCCTCTCCTCCCGGGACGACGCGAAGCGCGCCGCCAGCGAGGGCAGGAGCGTGATGGCCACCAGGATGGAGACGAGGAGGGAGAACGCCACCGTCAGGGAGAGGTCCTTGAACAGCTCCCCCGCCACACCCTCCACGTAGATGATCGGCCCGAACACCGCGATGGTGGTCAGGGTGGACGAGATGATGGCGCCCTGGACCTCCTCGGCCCCGCGGGTGGCCGCCTCCACCGGCGACGCGCCCAGCTCCTTCCGGTGCCGGAAGATGTTCTCCAGCACCACGATGGAGTTGTCCCCGAGCATCCCCACCCCGAGCGCGAGCCCGCCCAGGCTCATGATGTTAAGGGAGACACCGAACGCATCCATGAGCGCGAAGGTGCCGATCACGGAGATGGGGATGGCCAGGGCGATGGCCACCGGGTAGCGCGGGTCGCGCAGGAAGAAGAAGAGCACGAAGAACGCCAGCAGCGCTCCGGAGACGAGGTTCCCCACCACGTTGGCGATGGACGACGAGATGAACCCCGCCTGGGAGTACGCCACGTCCACGTGGATGGAGGGGTACTCGCGGGCGAGCTGGACCAGCACCTCGTCCACGGCCTCGGCCACGTTCACCGTGTTCGCCCCCGACTCCTTGAATACCAGGAGCCCGACCGCCTCCAGCCCGTTGTAGCGCGCCACCGACTCGCGGTCGGCGAAGCCGTCCACCACGCGCCCGATGTCGCGGAGACGCACGAGGCGGATACCCTGCGGTACAGCCCCGGCACCGGCTACGGCGTCGGCGCCCTGGCGCGCCACCACCACGTCGGCGATCTCCTCCACGGTGAGGAACTCGCCCAGCGTTCGCAGCGGATAGCGGTAGCGCCCCTGGAGGATGGTGCCGCCCGGCGCGCTTACGTTGGCCTGGGCCAGCGCGGTGGACACCTGCTGGAGGGTGATGCCGTACGCGTCCAGGAGCCCCGGGTCCACCTCCACCTGGATCTCGCGGTCCAGCCCGCCGGTGACGGCGGCCTGGGCGAGGCCGTCGAGCTGCTCCAGGCGCCTGCGGAAGACCGTCTCGGCCAGCTCCTTCGTCTGCCAGAGGTCCTCCCCGCCCGCCACGCTGAGCACCATGATGGGATCGGATTCGGGGTCCACCCGAAGGATGGCGGGCCGCGTGGCGCTCTCCGGGAGCGACTCCCGGACGTTGTCCAGGCGCTCGCGCACGTTGAGCATGGCGAAGTCCATGTCCGTGCCCCACGCGAACCGGAGCGTCACGAGGCTCACGCCCTCCCGGGACACGGACGTCACCCGCTCCACTCCGGGCACCGCGGCGCACTCGGCCTCGATGCGCTCCGTGACCAGGCGCTCCACCTCGGCCGGGGCCACGTCGGGGTACGACGTGTAGACCACGAGCCGGGGGAAGCTCACGTCCGGGAGGAGATCGATGGGGAGGCGCGCGAACGCGATCCCCCCGAGGAGGACCACCGCCAGGAAGAGCATCCAGACGGCGACGGGCCGCCGGGTCGAGGTGCCGGGGATGGACACGGCTCTACCGGCCCATGGCGGAGAGGGCCTCCACCCGGGCGCCCACCGCCTCCTCCAGGGAGAGGAGCGCGTCCACGAACGCGTAGCGTGCGCGGATCACCTGGCGGCGAGTCTCCGCCTCGGCGTCCACGGCCTGGCGCAGCTCGCCGAAGGTGCGCGTCCCGATGCGGTACTCCTCCTGGGAGAGGAGGAGCGCCTCCTGGGCGATCTCCCCCGAGCGCTGGGCCAGGCGCAGCCCCTCCCACAGGCTCTCCAGCTCCAGCAGCGCGCCGCGCACCGTCTCCTCCACCCGGAGGCGCGTCTCGCGCTCCGCCTCGGTGCGGTTGGACAGCTCCACCGACGACCGGGCGATCCCCTGCTGGTTCTGGAAGAAGTCGTTGAACATGGGCACCTGGAGGCCCACGTAGAAGCGCTGGTCCAGCTCCTCGTCCCACGAGAGGTCGAAGAGCGCCTCTCCCTGGGGCGTGAAGGCGCGCCTGGCCAGGTTGAAGTTGAGGAGGAGGGTGGGCCACCAGGCCCGCTTGCTCTCCCGCACGCCCACGTCGGCGGAGCGCACGGCGACCTCGGCCTGCCGCAGCTCCGGGTTCACGTCGAGCGCCGCGTCCACGAGCGCCTCCGCGTCCAGTGACCCAGGATCGAAGACGGGGAGCGGCGTGTCGGCCAACCGGAACGGGGGGAGCTTCTCGTCCCCCATGCGCGTGCGCAGCGCCAGGACCGCCTTCTCGTAGGCGGCCTCCTGTTGCCGCAGCGCGCGCTGCTGCTGCTCCACGGCCAGCTCGGCGTTGAGCACGTCCACGCGCGTCCGCATGGCGAGCCCGAAGAGGCGCTCGGCCACCTCGCGGTCCGTGCGGCGCGCCTCCACCAGCTCCTCCTCGGCGCGCCGCAGCTCGGCCTGCTCCAGCGCGTCCCAGAAGGCGCGGCGCACCGCGACCTCCATCCCCAGGAGGGCGCGCCGCTCGGCGACGTCCCGGTCCTGGTTGACCAGGCGTTGCCGGTCGAGGGCGTTGAAGATGGAGGCGCCCTGGATGCTCCACGTCAGGTCCAGAGCCTGGTTGGTCTGGGAGAAGTAGTTCCAGTCCGCCCGGGGATTGTTCACCGGGTTGCCGAAGTCGTCGGTGGCCCTGCGGGTGAGGTTCCCCGTGAACTGGGTGGAGAAGAGGTTGAGCTGGGCCCGGGGGAGCACCTGGTCGAACCACGCCGTGCGCATCTCGGTGCCGTTCAGCCGGGCCCGGTTCACGGCCTGGCGGTACGCCGGGTTCGTGCCCAGCGCCACGTCCAACGCCCGCTCGAGCGTGAGGGTGAGCGTGTCGGGCTGCTGCGCGGCGGTGCGGGCCGGATATCCCCACGCGGCCGCGACGAGGAGCAGGACGCCGACCGACCCTCGCCGCGAGTCGGCGAGCGCCGATGCGCCGCGCAGCGCTCCGGGCGCCCTCATCGGCCGGGCCTCCCGCCCTCCGCCTCCACGTCCTCCACCAGGCGCACGGGCGTGTCATGGGCCAGGTAGTGGTGGCCGTCCACGAGGACGATCTCGCCGGGCTCCACGATCCCCTCCCCCTCGGGGAGGATCTCCACCATGGTCTCGTTCTCGCGGCCCGTGGTCACGTAGCGCCACTTGGCCAGACCGCGCCCGTCCTGTTCCTCGTAGACGAAAAGCATGGTGCGGCGTCGCCCTTCGCCCCGCTCCAGGATGGCCGCGCGGGGCACCAGGATCCGATCCGGCAGCGCCTCGGCGTCCAGTGAGACCTCGGCGTACATCCCCGGCTTGATGCGGTGCGACGGGTTCGCGAGGAGCACGGTGACGCGCCCGGTGCGCGTCTGGGGGTCCACGACCGGGTTGATGGTCTGCACCGAGCCGCGGAAGACCTCCCCGGGGTAGGCCGCGAAGCGCACCTCGGCGCGGCGCCCCTCGCGCAGGTAGCCCAACTCGGCCTCCAGCACCTGCACCTCCACCTTGATGGGGTCCAGGTCCACCACGGTCACGAGCGGCGCGGACACGGTCACGTGCTCGCCGGGCACCACGCGCAGGTCCGCCACACGCCCCGGGAAGGGCGCCGTCACCCGGGTGCGTGCGAGGCGGAGCTCGGCCTGGCGGAGTGCCACCTCCTTCTGGTCGAGGCCGCTCCGGCTGCGCGCGATGCGCTCCCGCTCGGCTCGCACGGCGGGATCGGGGATGCGGTCGTCGAAGAGCACGAGCTGGCGGTACTCGGCCTCGGCGGCCTGGAGGTCGGCACGCGCCTGTGCCACCTGGAGCGCGTACTCGGTGGTGTCCACCAGGAGGAGGAGGGCGCCTGCGCCGACGCTCTGGTTCTCCTGCACGGAGATGGCGGTGACGGTGCCCTCCACCTGTGCCGCGAGCTCGGCGCGCCGATGCGACTCCGCCTGCCCCGAGGCGGTGACGCGGATCCAGAGCGTGTCCCGGACCACCTCCGCCCCCGTCACCGGCTGCGGGACCTCGGTGGAGAACTGGCTGGAGCCCGACGTCTCAGGGAGGTCGCTCTGCTCCGCCGAGGCCGAGTCGGGAGATGCCTCCTCGCCGTCGGCTGAAGCCGGCTTCTCGGGAAGGCGCAGCCACACGCCCACCACGAGGGTTCCGATGACGATGAGGACGGTGACGAGGCTGAGGGTCCGACGGGAGAAGTCCATGCGCGAGCCCACTCCGAGCCTGGGGACACCCGACCACCGGCGCCCGGGGGCGCCGCCACGAGAACCGCACATCAGACGCCCGGGAGGCGGGGACCGTTGCCCCGCGCCCACGAGTCGTTCCAGGGGGGCGCACCCAAGCTACGGGCGGCGCGCCGGGCCCGCCAACGCGGCGGGCGACCGGCCCTGGCACCGAATCCTCCCCTTCCTACCTTCATCGTATGCCGAGCGACTCCACACCGGGATCCGGGAGCCGGAGCTCCCTACCCGTCGCCGTCCTCGCCACCGCATGCCTGGTGGCCCTCGGGGTCTGGTGGGTCGTCCGCAGCGCGGAGCGGCGAGCCCTCAACGAGGCGCTCTCCGCCTACGCCGGCACGCCCCTCCCTGCGCCCACCACCCCCGTGGATCCCACCCTCGCCAACCTCGGAGCCAGGGTATTCGACGCGCGCTGCGCCGCGTGCCACGCGCTCCGCGGAGACCCCAAGCTCGGGCCCAACCTGGCCGGGATCACGCTCGCCCGGGATCCTGCGTGGCTCCGTGCGATGATCACCCGCCCCGACTCCATGACCCGCGACGACCCCGTCGCCCGGGCGCTCCTGCAGGCGTACGGTGTGCAGATGCAGGTGGCCGGGGGAATGGACGGATCGGCCACGCTGGCGGTGATGGAGTTCCTGAGGAGGCTTGACGGGAGGTAGGGGGCTGGGGCACATATTGCCGCAAGGTACGCGCGGAGGCGGGACGCGCCCCTTCCATCCACGGGAGGTGCGGGATGCGCGTGAGTGTGGGCAGGAGGCGCAAGTCCAGGCGCCCCCTGGTAGCCATGAGCTCCAGGCTGGGTGCCTTCCTTTGTGCCACGGGACTCGTCTCGTTCGTTTCCTGGTCTTGCGGCGTCGATGCGCCCGGAGCCGGCTCCGACCCTCGCCTCACGGAGCACTTCGTGGTCCTCTCGGAGGTCGCCCTCGACGAAGGCGGGGGCGCCGTCGGCAGCTCGGCCAGAATCCGCGCCGGAGACGAAGGGGAGCTCCTCGTCGTGGAGTGGAAGGAGCGACGCGTCCGATCCTTCTCCACGGCCGGCGCGCTCCGATGGTCCGTCGGGATCTCGTCGCTGAGGGAGCCCCAGGTCGCGATCCGGCTCGACGACACGACGGTGCTCGTCGCCGGCGAGCGTGGTCAGGCCCGCGCCTTGCTCGCCACCGATGCGGATCAGGCTCCTCGGGAGGAGCGTCCCCTGAGCCTGCCCGGCGGGATCCGGAAGCTGGACGACATGGACGTGGGCCCGGACTCGCTCGTGATCTACTCCACCAGTCCCGTCCTGCCGTCGGGCGCACACGCCCCCGCTCTCCACGTCGTCCAGCCCCTCAGTGGGCGCCTGGTACGGTCGTTCTTCGAGCCGGAGGTGCCGGTGGCGGTGGACAGCATCGCCCGCATCGTAGGGGGGGTCCAGTCGAGCGTTCGGGCAGACACGATCGCCTCGGTGTTCGCCCCCCTGGACACGATCTTCCTTCACACCCTCGAGGGAGCGGCGCTCGAGCGCATTCCCCTGCCCACCACGACGTTCCGCGTGGTGGATCGCCCGCGCCGGCCAGGGGAGAGCCCGGGCGAGTGGAGCGCAGCGTTCAACTTCACCTCCGACGTCTTCTGGCTCGCCACAGGCGACTTCGTCGTCCAGTTCATCGACCTCGACGGCAGGGTGCCTCGCCAGCACCTCCTCGGGGTATCCAGAAGCGGCGAGCTCCTCTTCCAGATCGACGATTCGCCGCGGCTCCATGCCGTGCTGCCGAACGGTGACTTCCTGTTCTCCCTCCGCGGCGCGGATGCGCCGAGCCGGCTCCTTGTGGCGCGGAGGCGGTGAGGGGTCGATGAAGGGGGCCGCGGGCATCTCGCTTCTCCTGCTCGCCACCGGCGCCTGTGCCGCGGGTGAGCCCGAGGCCTTGGTCGTCACGCGGGACAGCGCCGGCGTCGCCCTCGTCGAGTCGTTGGGACCGTCGTGGACCCCGGAGACCGCCTGGACCGTGGACTCCGTCCCGCTTCTCGACCTGGGCCGAGCCGGGAGCGGCGCCATGCACGAGTTCTACCGGGTCGAGGGCGCTGCCTTCGGCGCGGTTGGAGGGATCGTCGTCGCGAACCGTGGATCGGCCCAGGTGCGCTTCTACGACGAGGAGGGGCGCTTCACCGGCGCGCTGGGCGCCGACGGGGACGGGCCCGGCGAGTTCCGCAGGCTCAGCGGGGTGGAGCGGTACGCAGGCGACTCCGTGGTGGCGTTCGACCCCTCAGCCCGCCGCGGCACCGTCATCACCGCGTCGGGGACCCTCGGGAGGGTGGTGACGTTCGCCATCCCCGACAACACCATGACCACCCCGGTCGTCGACGCTCTTCACGTTCCCGAGTCGGGCGGCTTCTTCGTGTCCGCGACGGTGATGCCCGCCGGCCGGCCCGCCCCCGGTCGCGTGAGGATCCCACAGCTCGTTCTCGCGACGTCGGCGACAGGGGTGTTGCAGGACACCGTGGCAGGAATGAGCGGGTTCGAGCAGTACATAGGATCGACCGGTCTCATCCAGCCGCCGTTTCCAAGGATGTCACTGGCGGCCGTGCACGGCGATGAACTCTACGTCTGCGACGGCGACCAGCCCGAGTACGCGGTCCTCGCACAGGACGGAACGCTCAGGGGGGTGGTCCGTCTGCCCGGCCTCTCCCTCGAGGTGCCCGATCCCGTCCTCGACTCGATCCGCGATGCCCTGGGGAGCAAGGACGAGTTCCTGCGGGGGATGGCCGAGGTCCTGCTGCCGACGTACCCGTTCTGCTCGGGCCTCCTCGTCGACGCGCTCGGCTACGTGTGGCTCGAGCGCTTCCACCATTCGTTCAGGATGTCGGACGACCGGCGCTCCTGGCTTGTCTTCTCGCCCGACGGAGCGTGGCTCGGCCAGTTGGATCTACCCGCCAACTTCGAGGCCTTCGAGGTGGACGAGTCCCGCATCCTCGGAGTGGCGAGGGACAGCATGGAGGTCGAGACGGTCCAAGTGTTGAGGCTCACGCGGCGGTGAGGCAACATCCGGGGGCGATACGTCGCCGACGAGTGGGCGTGTGGATGGAGGGATATCGAATGAACGGGTCCTGGGCGGTCGGCGTCCTCACCCTGTGCTTGGGCGCCTGCGGAGGGCCGGAGGCCACCGAAGGGCTCACCTGGGACGGGACCGGCGTCGACTCCATCGTGGTATCGGAGCGGGTAGTGCTGGGAGGATCGGACGCGTCGGGGCCCTCAGCGTTCGCCGTGGTCACATCGGTGGCGCTGCTGCCGGTCCTGGGTCGCATCGCCGTGGCAGACGGGACCACCGACCAGGTCCACGTGTTCCTGCTGGATGGCACCCACCTCTGGACCCGGGGGGGTAGAGGCTTCGGACCCGGGGAGTTCCGTGCGCTCAACCGGATCGGGGCCATGCCGGACGGGACGCTCTGTGCCTGGGACATCGCGGTGCTCCGGGTCACGATCTTCGACACAGCGGGTGGAGTGATGAGGACGGCGCTCGTGGATCTCGGCGAAGCATGGGATCTCAGGCCGCCGCTGGTCGGCTTCGGCGAGGGTTGTGCGATCGTTGTGCGCGACGAACACACCGACATGGAGAGGAGCCAGCAGCCGCAGGGACCCTACCAGGACACCCTGCGGTACGGGCTGTACGACCACCACGCGAGTGCCTGGCGCTGGCTCGCCCAGGTTCCGAACGCGCGCAGGTGGCTGTACCGCAGGGACCGCGGCTGGGGGTCGGTGGACCTGGTCTTCGGACGTCGCAGGTTCGCAACGCTCAGCGGACAGGAGATGATGATCGGGACCACGGACTCGTTGGCCTGGACGCGCGTGACGCTCGACGGCGCACCCATCGACCGGACCGCGCTCCCCGTCGAGCGCCACACCGTCGCGCTGGATGACGCAGAAGAGGAGCGGCAGTGGCTGGCG
>JBFYZE010000506.1:0-6569 GCA_041309665.1 Gemmatimonadales bacterium
TCCGTGAAGAAGCTGGCGGCGCTCGCCACCCACACGTTTCGGGGAAGCCGGACGCGGGTTGCCTTCATGGGGTGACCTCGGTCCGTGGCCGGCGCCGGCTCAGCGTCCGGCCGGAGGGAGCGCCTGGTCCAGGGCCAGCAGGGTGAGGAGCGCGGCCCGCAGCGCGTCCATGTACTCGGAGGGGATCACCCGCTCGAAGTCGTCGGTGGGGCGGTGGTAATCGGGGTGGTCGTCCACGCCCAGGTAGACGAAGGGGATCCCGGCCTCGTGGAACGCCCTGTGGTCCGACTGGCCCGTCCAGTCGTCGCCCTCGGGGGCGCCCGGCCGGTCGTGGCCCAGGCGCAGCTCCACCGGCGAGCGGGAAGCGACATCCTCCAGGATCGGGCGCAGCGCCGGCGTGTGGGACGCACCGCCCGCCCAGAGCACGCCGGCGGTGCGCGCCACCATGTCCAGGTTCAGGTTCACGTCCACCGAATCCAGGGGAACCGGGGGCTCGGCCACGTAGGCCCGGGCCCCGCGGAGCCCCGACTCCTCGGCGTCGAAGGCGGCGAAGACCACGGTGTGGCGGAGCGGGACGCCGCGGAGCGCCCGGGCCAGGGCCGTGATCCCCACGGCGCCGGACGCGTTGTCGTCGGCACCGTTGTAGACCTCGCCGTTCCTCACGCCCACGTGGTCGTAGTGTCCGGAGACCACGATCACGCGGCCGGCCCGCTCGGCTCCGGGGTGTACGGCCACCACGTTCACGCCGGTGCGCTCTTCGGCCTCGTTTCGCCGGGTGAAGCGGAAGGCGTGCTCGTGGCCGGGAGCGAGCGCCTCCAGGCCCGCCTCGGCGAAGCGCTGGGCCAGGCGGGCCCGGGCGAGGCGGGAACCCTCGCTCCCCACGGCGCGGCCCTGGAGCTCGTCGGAGGAGAGGTACCGGAGGTCCTCGAGGATGAGGGCGCTGTCGGCGGCCAGCGCCGCCATCGGATCGGCCTGGGGGGGCGCCGCCTGGGCCTGGGCGCACGCCCAGGCGAGGAGGGGGAGGGCGGCGCCCAGGAGGACGGCGCGAAGAAGCGCGGCGGAAGCCAGGTCCGAGGGGACGCGGGCGGGGGCGTGTCGGGTCTGCATGGCGCGGGAAGCTATGGTCCCGGCCGCTCCGTGGCACGGGGTGGACGGGGGGAAGCGGTTTGACGGGAGGGGACGGAAAGGCGGATTATGGGCCCGGGGACGGGCTCCCGCGCCCGCCCTTGCCGTCCAGACGACGTTCTCCACTACGACCTCAGCCGGGCCCACGCCCCGGAGGTGCAGGCCAACTTGACCGTCTACGATCGGAGCGTCGCGCTCCACCACACCGGTGACGACACGGAGATCCTGGAGACGATCCTGCGCATGTTCGTCGACCAGGGTCCGGAGCGGATGGGACTGGTCGAGGCGGCGCTGGCTCTGCGGGACGCCAGGAGCCTCGAGCGGGAGGCCCATGCGCTGAAGGGGGCCGCGGCCACGTTGGGCTTGGAGGATCTCCGCCAGGCCGCGTACGCCGTGGAGCGCCTGGGCGCCGACGGGCGCCTGGACGAGGCCGTGGCGGGGGTGGCCGCCATGCGCCTCGCCATGGACGCCGCCCTCGCGGCGCTGGGCGAGGAGTTGGCCTGACCCGCCGGATCGCCCTCGGCGCCTGGATGGAAGAGCCGGCTTCCTTTTAGTTTCGAGGGTCCGCGCCGGGGGGTGCGGACCCCGAACATCCGAGAACCCCACGGCTCCTCCCGGCCGCTTATTCCATTGGAGCACCCATGTCCGCCAAGAAGGGCACCATCGCGATCCTCACCGGGGGCGGTGACGTCCCCGGGCTCAACCCGGCCATCCGCTCGGTCACCATCCGGGCCCTTCGGGAGGGATACCGCGTCATCGGCATCCGCCGGGGTTGGCGGGGGCTCGTGGACTTCGTCCCTGAGAAGGGCGCGGACAACTCGGGGTGCATCCTCGAGCTCACCGAGGAGATCGTGAACCGCGCGGGGCGCACCGGCGGCACCTTCCTGCATTCGTCCCGGACGCGGGCCAGCCATCTGCCTGCCTCCTTGGTCCCCGACCACCTCAAGTCCAAGTACAAGCAGCCGATCAACGACATCACCCAGGAGGTCCTGAAGAACCTGAGCTTCATGGGCGTGGACACCCTGGTGCCCATCGGTGGCGACGACACGCTGTCGTACGCGCTCCGGCTGCACCAGGAGGGCGTGAGGGTGGTGGCCATTCCCAAGACCATGGACAACGACGTCCCCGGGACGGACTACTGCATCGGCTTCAGCACGTGCGTGACGCGCACCATCGAGCTCACCCACAACCTGCGCACGTCGGCCGGGTCCCACGAGCGCATCCTGGTCATCGAGGTGTTCGGCCGCTACGCGGGGTTCACCGCGCTCCTCCCGACCATGGCCGGCGCCGCCGACCGCTGCGTCATCCCGGAGCATCCCTTCGACCCGGAGCAGCTCACCGAGCTGCTCGTGCGGGACCGGGCCCGCAACCCGAGCCACTACTCGGTGGCGCTGGTATCCGAAGGGGCCACGGCGAAGTCCCAGGAAGACATGACCTTCACGAGCCACGAGGCGGACCAGTTCGGGCACAAGAAGCTCGGCGGGATCGGCGACACCGTCTCCGATTCCATCAAGCGCCTGTCGCCGAAGTTCAACGGCGGCAAGGAGATCAACGTCATCAACCAGCGCCTCGGCTACCTGGTGCGGTCGGGGGAGCCCGACGCCCTCGACTCCATCGTCCCCATGGCCTTCGGGAACCTGGCCCTCGACCTCGTCCTCGAGGGTCGGAGCGGGCTCCTCGTGGCGGTGCGCAACGGCGTGTACAGCCCCGTCCCCATCGAGTCCATCATGGGGACCAAGAAGACGGTGGACGTGGGCCTCTACTACGACGTGGAACGGATGCGCCCCAAGTACGACTTCCGTGGGCGTCCCCTCTTCATCATGACCAGCGGGAGCTGATTGGACCGGGTCAACGACATCCTTCTGGGGCCGCTCGAGCGGCCTGCGCTGGCCTGGCTCTGCCGTCGCATGCCCTCCTGGGTGACGCCCGACGTGCTGACCGTGGTCGGCATCGCCGGAGGCGCGATCACCATGGCGGGCTTCGCCCTCACCGTGGTGGACCGGAACTACCTCTGGCTCGCGTGCGCGGGGGTGGTGGTGAACTGGCTCGGGGACAGCCTGGACGGGAACCTGGCCCGGCACCGGAAGATCGAGCGCCCCAAGTACGGCTACTTCGTGGACCACGTCACCGACGGGTTCGTCACGGCGATGATCTGCCTCGGGATCGGGATGTCGGTGTACGTGGACATGGTGTACGCGCTGGCCGCGCTGGCCGCGTACCTTCTCATGTCCATCCTCACCTACGTCACCAGCCAGGTGACCGGCGTCTTCCGGATCTCGTACGGCAAGTTCGGCCCCACCGAGATTCGGGTGGTCCTCATCCTGGCGAGCGCGGTGTGCTTCTTCGCGCCGAACCCGATGCTGCACGTGGGGGCGATGGACCTCCGGGCCTTCGAGGCGGTCACCCTGGCGGTGGCCGTGATCCTCGCGCTGGCCGGCGTGGGGTCCGCCTGGCGGACGAGCCGGGTGCTGGCTGCACTGGAGCCGCCGCCCCGCTGGCGTTCCTGACCTGGCGATGAGCGGCGGGGCCCCGAGGCGCTACCTGCTGGTGTCCCCCTACTTCCCGCCCCTGTCACGCATCGGCGGGAAGCGGGCGCTCCACCTCTGCCGCAACCTCCCCGCCTTCGGGTGGGAGCCGGTCGTGCTCGCGGCGCCCCCCCGGGACGGCCACGTGGACCCGGAGCTGGAGGAGACGCTCCCCCCGGGGCTCGTCGTGTCGCGTGGGTACGCGGGGACGCTCCGCTCCCTGGCCCACCGGTGGCTCCGTCCCGAGCGGCTTCCCTTCGAGGAGACGCGCTCGGCGGGGAAGGCGCCGCGCATGCGGGACCGGACGATCCTGGGGCAGGACATGGGCTTCGTGACCCCCCTGGACCAGTACGTGTTCGACCTGCCCGCGGCGGTGCGGGAGGGCGTCGCGCTCATCCGCCGCCACCGGCTCCAGGCCATCCAGGTCAGCGCGGACCCATGGTCGGGGTTCCTGGCGGGGATGGAGATGCAACGGCGGACGGGCGTCCCCCTCATCCTCGACCTCCGGGACCCCTGGTCGCTCCAGGCGGCGAAGATGGCGCTCCGCCCGGCGCCGACCCGGGCGGCCGTGCGCTGGATCGAGCACGCCGCCTTCCGCCGCGCGGCGCGCGTCGTGCTCAACTCCGCCGAGGCGTGCCGGGCCTACCGTGAGGCGTACCGCGGCCGCATTCCCGAGGAGCGCTTCACCTGCGTACGGAACGCCTTCGACCCGGGGCTCTTCCGCCCTGCCGGCGCCACGCCGCCGACGGTGTTCACCGTGCTCTACTTCGGCCGCTTCCAGCGCTTCGTCCGACCCCATGTGCTGGCCTCGGCGTTCGCGCGCTTCGTGGCCCGGGAGGGACTGGCGCCCTCCGAGGCGCGGCTGGCGTTCGCGGGCGGGCTCCGGGAGGAGGATCTGCGGCCCCTGCGGGATGCGGGGCTCGAGGACCGGATGGACCGGGTGGGCTTCGTGCCCTACCGCGACGGCCTGGGCACGCTCCGCGCCGCCCATGTCCTCGCTCTCATCGTGCCGCCGTCGGTGGCGCTCCATATTCCCGGGAAGCTCTTCGACTACCTCGCCGCCCGACGTCCGATCCTGGCGCTCTCGGCGAACCGGGAGGTGGACGCCATGCTCGCGGAGACAGGCTCGGGACTGAGCGCACCCTACGGCGACGCCGAGACGGGGGCCGAGCGCCTGGGAGAGCTGTACGCCCGCTTCCGGCGGGGCGAGTCCTTCGACCTCGACCCCGCGGCCGTGGCGGCGTATTCCGCCCGGGAGCAAGCGCGGGCCATGGCGGCGGTCCTGGACGAGGCGACGGCGTGAGCGCCGGGCCCGAGGGCGCGCCCCCCGTCCCCGTGGACCTGGTCTTCACCTGGGTGGACGGGGACGACCCGGCCCACCGGGCGAAACGCCGGGCCTGGCGCGGCGGGCGAGGCGCAGGCGCGGCGCCCCCCGAGGGTGGTGAGACCACCGCGGAGCGGGAGCGCTGGTACCGCGGGGTGGGTGAGATCACCTTCGCCGTGCGCAGCGTGGTGAGGCACATGCCCTGGGTGCGGACCATCCACGTGGTCACCGACGCCCAGACGCCCCCGGTGGATGCTGCGCTCCTGGAGAGCGGCCGGGTGCGGGTGGTGGACCACGCCGAGATCGTTCCCGACCCGTACCGCCCGGTCTTCGCCAGCACGCTCATCGAGTCCTGCCTGTACCGCATCCCCGGGCTCTCCGAGGTCTGGCTGTACGACAACGACGACTTCCTCCACTTCGCCCCCGTACCGCCGTCGGTGTTCTTCGCGCCGTCGGCGGGCGCGGGCGCGGGCGTGGCGCTTGCGCTCAAGGCGTACCGCGCGGCGGTGCGGGAGGCGATCCGGCGGGCGTCCGACGCCGGGCCCCCCTTCCTGCCGCGGGCCAACCCGTACACCACGGGCATCTCCAACGCGTTCCGGGTGCTCCGGGCACGCTTCGGGCTGCGGTGGCGCGACGCGCTCGTGCCGCGCCACGCGACGCAGGTCTACCGCACGTCCACGGCGCTCCGCCTGGAGGCCGAGCTGGCCGACGTCCTGCACGCGAACCGCTCCCTCCGGTACCGGGACCATCGGCAGGTATCCTGGGCGACGCTGTCCTACTCGCTGGAGCGGCTCTGGCACCCGGAGGACCGCCTGCGCGCGTGGAGCCCGTTCGCTCCCGACCCCGACCTGGGCGTCTTCGACTTCCTCCACTGCACCCGTCCCGGGGCGTGCGAGGCACGCTGGAGGGCGGTGGAGGCGTCCCGGGCCCGCCTGGCGTGCCTGAACAACGTGCCCGCCTTCGAGCGGGAGCGCTTCGAGCGGGTGATGGAAGCGAAGGGGCTCGGGGCAGCGGCGCTCGCCGGCCCGCCGGGGGAGGGGGGCCCATGAGGGGCGAGCGCCCCCAGGGCGCCCTCCTCCGGGAGCGCACGCTCACCTCCGTCTTCTGGATCCTGGCGGTGAACGTGGCCCGCGCCGGCCTCCTCTTCATGGTGCCCTGGGCCGTGGCCTGGCTCGGCGGGCCCACGGAGATGGGGTTGGCGCAGCTGGCCTGGGGCGTCTACGCCGTGGCGCTCCCGATGGTGTCCCTGGGGACCCGGGCCGCGGTCCTCCAGCGCCAGGAGCTGAGCCAGTCGTACTTGTCGTCGGTGTTCGTCGTGAACCTGGCCATGGGCGCCCTGACCGGGGTCTTGCTGGCCCTGGGCGCGCCGTGGATCGCCGGGATCGGGGGCGGCGACCCGCGCCTGGTGGCGGTCCTCCGGTGGATGGGGGCCGTCTGCTTCGTCTTCTCCCTCACCGTGGTGCAGAGCTCGCTCCTCGCCCGCCGCCTGGAGTTCCGCTTCCTCTCCCTGGCCAACCTCGCCGGCGCCGCCGGGGGTGTCGCCGCCGGCGGGGTGGCCGCCCTCCGGGGCGCGCGCGCGGGCGAGATCGGAAGAG
>JBFYZE010000507.1:0-3998 GCA_041309665.1 Gemmatimonadales bacterium
CGCCCGGGCGCGCCGAGTGCCGAGGGCGCCACCGCCGACGGCCGGCGCTTCGCGGTATTGGAGGCCACGCCTCCCGGGGATTCCTTGTAGCCCACGCCGCCCCAGGCGCCGCCGCGCACCAGGGGGGAGCCCCTGCCCACCGCGTCCCGGAAGCCACCGCCAGAGTATACCACGCGCACCCTGCCGGACCCGTAGGGCCAGGAGCTCCAGGGGCGGTATCCCCACCCGTTCCACCCGTAGCTCCAGGAGCTGCCCCAGTACCCGCCCCAGGGGTCATACGCCCAGTATGGGCCCCACGGGGTTGCGAAGGGGTCGGCCCAGTAGACGTACGTGGAGGGCCATCCCCACCACGAGCTGCGTCCCCACCAGCCGTGCGAGCGGAACGAGCGGTATGCGTACGGGCCGCCGGCCACGCAGTCCCAGTACCAGTCGTCCCACGGATCCCAGTACGGGTCCCCGTAGTAGTCCCAGCACGAGGACGACGCCCACGGGCGGTACCCGAGGGAGAGTCCCACGAACGCGGAGCCGGGGTGGTGGTCGCCCACGTGGAAGCCGAAGCCGACCCCGGAGAAGAGGGACCCGGCGCCCACGGAGAAGGAGAGGTGGGTCTGCGCATCCGCGGGGGCGGCAGTCGCCGCCACCAGCGCGGCCAGGACCGGCAGGACGGAAGCTCGCTTGCGCACGGTGTCCTCCTCGTGAAGGTTCCTGCCTGCCATGGAGCAACGCCCGTGCCAGCTCCGTGGCGCCTCAGGATGCGTTGTGCCCCAACGGATCCCGCCACGACCCCGACCATGCCGGCCCCCGGGCTGTCCCGCTCCGTGGACACCCGCGCCCCGCCCGGGACACACGCCGGAGGACCCCGGGGGGAGCCGCCGCAGGGTGAAAGGAATCGTACTCCTTGCCATGGCGCCGGGGAGGCGCGAAACTTTACGAGATCCGCCGACGCCGTTCGCGTCGATGTCCTGCTGCCGATTGGCCCGCGGACCGGATCGGTCCCGCTCAGTGCAGAGCCCGGGATTATTTCTTCCGAAAGCCGTGAGCAGGCGCGACCGCGCCGCGACGTCGCTTTCAGGCAACATGGGTTCAAGACGTGCCCGATTCGCCAGAGATCCAGTCAGGCGACGGGGAGAAGTCCAAAGGCCGGCGCGGCCGCAACCGCCGCCGTGGACGTCGCCCCCGTCACAAGCAGCAGGAACGCACCGACGCCCCCAGCGCGAGCGTGGGCGCCCTCGGCACCCCGGAGAACGGGGAGGACTTCCCGCCGCTGACCGAGGACATCGAGACCCTGGAGGCGGAGTCGCGCCCCCTGGGGCTCCTCGAGGTCCTGGGGAGCGGCTCGGGGTTCATCCGCCGCCGGGAGTCCTCCTACACGCCGGGCAGGGACGACATCTACGTCGGCTCCCGGATCATCCAGAAGTACGGGCTCCGCACCGGTGACGAGCTCATGGGTGTGGTGGGCCGTCCGAGGAACGGGAAGAGCCCGCCGCTGGCCTACCTGTCCCGGGTCAACGACCGCCTCCCCGACGAGATGAAGCGCCGGCCCGAGTTCCAGCGCCTCTCCGCCATGCACCCGGACCACCAGCTCGTCCTGGAGTGCGGCCGCACGCTGCGGGGGCAGCCCGACTACACGAACCGGGTCATCGACCTCTTCTGCCCCTTCGGGAAGGGTCAGCGCGCGCTCATCGTCGCCCCCGCCAAGGCGGGGAAGACGACGGTCCTCCAGGCCGTGGCCGAGGGGATCGTGACCAACCACCCGGACTGTCACCTGTTGATCCTCCTCGTGGACGAGCGCCCCGAAGAGGTGACCGAGATGGAGTCGTGCGGGTTCGGCGAGGTCATCTCCTCCACCTTCGACCGCGGCGCAGAGCGCCACACCCAGGTGGCCGAGATGACGCTGGAGCGGGCCCGCCGCAGGGTGGAGCAGGGAGAGGACGTGGTCATCATCCTCGACTCCATCACCCGCCTGGCGCGGGCGCACAACACGGTGGAAGCGGGGAGCGGGAGGACGCTCTCAGGCGGGCTCGACGCCCAGTCCCTGGAGAGGCCCAAGCGCTTCCTCGGGAGCGCGCGGAAGATCGCGCCCGACCAAGGTGGCGGCTCGCTCACCATCATCGCCACCGCCCTCGTGGACACCGGGTCGCGCATGGACCAGGTGATCTTCGAGGAGTTCAAGGGCACGGGGAACAGCGAACTGGTGCTGTCCCGGGAGCTGGCCGACAAGCGCATCTATCCGGCCATCGACCTGAACGGCTCGTCCACCCGGAAGGAGGAGCTCCTCTTCGACGACGACGCGCTCTGGCTCTCGCGGGCCATGCGGCGCCAGCTCGCGGGGGTCGGCATCTCCGACGGGATGAGCGAGATGCTCAACATCATGAAGAAGACGAAGAGCAACCGCGACCTCATCGCCTGGGCGAAGCAGCAGGGGTAGGCGCAGAAAGCGGGAGCGGCCCGCCCGCTCCGGCGTACGACGCGGCGCCCGTCGGCTACCGGCCGGCCGGCGCCGCGGCTTCTTCGAGGCGTGCCAGCGCCTTCTCCAGCTCCCGGCCCTGGGCCCGGCCCATGAGGAGCGCCCAGTACCCCATGAGGGGGTTCCACCCGAAGTCCCCCTCCTCGCGCCACGTCACCCGGCTCCCGGAGCCCTCGCGTGCCAGGGTGAAGGTGCCGTCCGTGCGCATGGATCCGCCCTGCACCGCCACGCGGTAGCGCACCCGGGTGGCGGCCACCGCCTCGACGATCTCGAAGGAGCCGCTCCCCAGATCCCGGGAGTCCCAGGCCAGGCGCGCGCCCACCCCGCGCTCCGGGCCCCCGGCCGCCAACCCCGAGTCGGGCCACGCGGTCCAGGCGCTCCACGCCGCGGGGCGCTCCAGGAGGGGGAACAGCACCTCCGGGGGAGCGGACAGGACGGCTGTGCGCTCGGCGGCCCACGTCCCGGGGAGCGCGAACCCGAGGCCGAGGAAGAGGAGGAGGAGCGCTGCACCGGCACCCAGGAGGCGCACGCCCACGCTGAACGGCGAGGCGCTCACGGCCGCTCCTGCTCCGTCCACCACGCCCGCAGCGCGGGCTCCAGCGAGGGCCACACGTTGGCGGCCATCCTGCGGTGTCCCTCAGGGGTCGGATGCATGCCGTCGTCCTGATTCAGCTCGGGGACGCCCGCCACCCCGTCGAGGAGGAAGGGGACGAGCTCGGCGCCTGTCTCCTGCGCCACCTGCGGGAAGATGGCGCGGAAGCTCCCGGTGTAGGCATCCCCCATGTTCGGCGGCGCCTCCATGGCGCAGAGGAGGACGCGGACCCTGGGCCAGCGCCCTCGGACGTCCTCGATGATGCGGCGGAGGTTGGCCGCGGTGGCCTCCGGGTCCTGCCCCCGGAGCCCGTCGTTGGCGCCGAGCTCCACGACGAGGACGTCCAGGGGCTCCCGGAGGACCCACTCCAGGCGGCGGAGCCCCCCGGCGCTCGTGTCCCCGGATACGCCGGCGTTCACCGCGTCCATGGCCAGCCCTGCCGAGTCGGCGAGCTCGGCGAGGCGGGCGGGCCAGGCGTCCTCGGGGCCGGGGAGGCCCAGCCCGGCGGTGAGGCTGGTGCCCAGGAAGACGACCCGTGGACCCCCGGGCGCTCCGGCGGGTTCTTGGGACGCGGCCTGCGCCTCGGCCGGAGGCTCACGCCCATCCACGCCTCCGGCACCCGGCGCCTCGGGAGCGCAGGCCAGCGCGACCAGTGAAAGCAACAACCACACGCGGCGGTTCATATCCAATGATGATCGTGGCCCAGGGGCTCGAAAAGACGTACTCCAGCGGGGGACGTCCCCTGCCGGTCCTGCGGTCCATCCACCTGGAGGTGGCGCCCGAGGCATTCGTGTCCGTCGTCGGGCCGTCGGGGAGCGGCAAGACCACCCTCCTCGGCCTCCTGGCCGGCCTGGACGAGCCCACGGCGGGGCGCGTGCTCCTGGACGGGGAGGACCTCTTCGCTCTTACCGAGGACGAGCGGGCGGAGTTTCGTTCGCG
>JBFYZE010000508.1:0-6152 GCA_041309665.1 Gemmatimonadales bacterium
CCGAAGTGGGCGCGGGTCAGGCGGTCCCCCACGCGCCGGCCGGCCTGGTCGGCGCCCCGGCGGAGCTCCACCAGGTGCGCCCGGAGGAGGGGACGCACGTCGGACCGGGACAGATCCGGCGCCCGCCCCTGGAAGGCGTTGGAGGCGGGCTGCTCCCGCATGAGCGTCTCCACGCGCGCCAGGTACGCCCTCTGCAGCGCCCTGCGGTACACGTCCACGGAGGTCACCGTGGTGAGGTCGCCCCACACGCCCGAGCGCACGTCGTCCAGGAAGTCCACCAGCCGGTAGGCTTCCGCCGGCCACGCCGCCTCCGTCTCGGCCAGGCGCCCCATGCGCCGGGCGTCCAGGAGTTGCGTGAGGACCGCGGCCTGGCGCGCAGACGTGGCCTCCAGCCCTGCCGCCCCCGTGCCGATGCGGGAGAGGATCTCCGGGTCCGCCAGCCACGCGGGCGCCTGGAAGACCTCCCGCCCGATCCAGGCCATGGCCTCCTTCTGACGGGATCGCGGCACGGCGCGGTACACCGTGCCCTCCTGGTCCGCCGTCTTCAGGTCGGCGTGGACGCCGCCCACGATCCCCAGGATGTGCCCCACGTAGCGCTGCCACTGCCCCACGGCCTCGCCGTAGATCTCCTCCAGGTCGGCGTAGCCCTCGCCGGGGCGGGCGGTCCACTGCACGAGGCTGGGCACGATGCGGCGGAGGTTGTCCATGCCGTACGTGTTCGCCTTCACCAGGTCGTCGCCCATGTCCTCGGTCTGGTTGCGAGGGTCCGCGGCGCCGGCGCCGCCCTGGGGGAGGTACCTGTAGAGAGGATCGCCGGCCTTCTCCAGGATCCAGCGGTCGAGGGTGGCGGCCTCGTCGTCGGGGCTCTTCGCGCCGGGGATGACCCGGTATCCCCAGTTGATGACGTAGTGGTCGTAAGGCCCGATGTGGCGGAGGAAGTCCAGGGGCTGGAGCCCGTCGCCGGGCTGGGCCACGTAGTTCTGCCGCGCGTAGTCCATGATGGTGGACGACACGCCCATGCGGCGCGAGAAGGTGGGCGAGCGCAGCGAGTCCACCGGGTAGGACGCGCTCGCCATCATGTTGTGCGGGAGCCCGAGTGCGTGGCCGATCTCGTGCGTGATGACCTGCTCCATGGCCTTGTCCATGAGCTCGTCGCTGATGGGGAGTGAGCGGGCTCCGGGGTTGGCCGCCCCGGTCTGGACCATCAGCCAGTTGCGGTACGAGCGCAGGTGGTTGTGGTACCAGACGATGTCGCTCTCTATGATCTCCCCGGTGCGCGGGTCCGATGTGCTCGGCCCCATTGCGTTGCGGGTCAGGCTGGCCGTCCACCGCACCACCGAGTTGCGCACGTCCTCCGGGTCCCACTCGGGGTCCTCCTCGGGCGTGGGCGCGTAGCGGGCCACGATGGCGTTCCGGAAGCCGGCGGATTCGAAGACGGGCTGCCAGTTCTCCACCCCGCGCTTCACCGTCGCCTTGTAGCGCTCGGGGGTGGCCGGGTCCACCCAGTACACGATGGGCTTCACCGGCTCCACCAGCTCGCCCCGTGCGTACGCCTGCGGGTCCTCGGGCTCCAGCCGCCAGCGCCGGATGAACGTCTGGGTCTCCGCCTTCTGCTCGTCGAGGCCGTAGTTGACCTGGGAGAGGGTGAAGAAGCCGACGCGCGCGTCCTCGTGGCGCGGCATCATGGGGACGGTGGGGAGGAGCACCAGCGACTGGTTCATCTCCAGGGAGATGGTGGCCGCCTCGGCGTCCGAGGGCGGCGCGCCTGCATCGAAGGTCTGCGTGTGACGCACGTTCACGTTCAGCGGGAAGCTGCGGGCCCAGTTGATGAAGCTCCTGGCGGTGTCCAGCCGCCTGACCTGGTACGTGCGCCGCTGCGCCGCCGTGACGCCCGAGATGGCCGGTGTGTCGCCCTTGTAGAACTCGGTGACGTCCAGGACCAGCGCTGTGCTGTCCGGGGAGACCGCCTGGATCGGGAACGCCGCCAGGATGGGGGCGAAGTTGTTGCTCACCACCGACGCGTGGATGGGCAGCGAGTCGTCGGCCACGGCCTGCGTGGCGTACTTGCGCAGCAGGACCTGGTCGCCCTGACGCTCCCAGCGCACCATCTGCTCGTTCACGCTCAGCCCTGCGGAGAGGAACCCGCCCATGTTGGCCGGGACGCCGGCGAAGCGGCTGACGAGCAACATATCCGCTCCGAGGAGCGAATCGGGGATCTCGAAGAGGAGCTTGTCGTCCACCCGGTGCACGGTGAACAGTCCCGGGTCCGAGACGGCCTTTTCCGTCACGACCTCGCGATAGGGCTTGGGCCCCTGCCGGGCCGCCGCACCGGCAGGACGCGCAGCCCCCGCCGCGCCCTGGGGCGAGGGGGGCGGAGCGGCCTGGGACGCGCTTCCACACGCTGTCGCCAGCACGATCAGGTTGAGCGTGAGCCTGCGCACTCCCGTCCTCGTGGTACCCATGGCGGTCACTCCTCCGCGCTCTTCGCGTGCCGTGCAGCTGTCCCGGGATCGTGCCGCGCCCCGGGGTGGGGCCGGCCGGGCACGCTCAAAGGGGGGCGGGCGTGGATCCCGGGCAAGGCCGGGGGGGCCGCCCACACGAGCCTAATCTGCCGCGGTCTCCCGGGCGGTGGTGGGGAGGGCCACGAGGTGTGCCGTCACCGCCACCCCCACGAGGACGAGGAGCGCCACCGCCCACAGGTGCTTCCAGAGGAGCACGGCAGACAGGCCCATGAAGAGCCACATCACGCTCAGCGACGCCCTGCGCACCTGGGCGGAGATGACCCCGCGCTCACGGTAGTCCCTGAGGTAGCGGCCGAAGAACCGGTTCTCGTGGAGCCACCGCTCGGCCCTCCGTGAACTGCGCGCGAAGCACCACCCGGCCAGCAGCAGGAAGCAGGTCGTGGGCCACAGCGGGACGAAGATCCCGATGACGCCCATGACCACGCTGGCCGACCCGACGGCGAAGTAGACGCCGCGGCGCAGGGGGCCGGGAAGCGCCTGAGCGGCACGCTCCGCGGCTTCGTGATCGATGGGGCAGGCCTCGTTCACGGCGCAGGGTGTGTGGGAGGGTCCAGCGCTTCCGGGCCCGTAAAGTGGCGCAAGCCGGGCCCGGCCTCAAGGGGTTCAGGGAGGCCGGGCCCCCGGACGCTACGGCGCCTGAGCCGCGTCCAGGTCGGCGAGGCGCTCCGGCATCTCGGCGGCCACGAGGGCCCGGAAGGAGTCGTCGCCCACCACCCGGCGCACGTCCTCGGCGGACAGCTCCAGCGCCGCGCGACGCCCGTCGCGGCAGCGAACCCGGACCGTGGTGGGTGCGTAGATGCCGCTGGTCAGCCCGGCCACGAGCCCATTGAGGAAGCTCTGCCGGGCCTCGATGGTGGCCTGCCCGGAGGGGCACAGCCGCTCCACGTCCACCCGGACGTGCCCGATGAGCCCGGCCACCCAGAAGTGTTCCCAGCGATCGTAGACGACCGGCGCGTGCCGAGCGCCCCCGCCCACGTCCACGGTGTGCCTGAAGCACCCCGCCGTTCCCAGCGTCGCCGTCAGGCCCAACAGGATCAGCGCTCCCCTCCTCGTCAACCCGCTCATGCCTTCCTCCCGGTTTCCCGTCCACGTTGCGCCGCGGCAGAGCGCCGCCGGCGGATCAGTACCGCGTCACGCTCGACGTCGCGGAGACGCGGGCGTCCACCTCCGGGCTCCCCCGGAACCTCAGGTTGGAGGCGCCGTCCGCTTCCACGTCGAGCCGGTCCTTCGCCCAGATCCACGCCTCCGAGCCCCCGGACAGGCGTGCGTCGGTGCGCTCGCTCCGCAGGTCCAGGGCGTCGAGGCGGCTCGCGCCGGACAGGGTCGCGTGCTGGCGTTCCGCCTCGCCCTGCGCCGTGAGCTCCGCCTGGCCGCTGAGGGAGATCCACAGCTCGGGGAGCCATCCCAGGTCTGCGTCGAGGATCGCGGCTCCTGACCCGGAGATCTCCACCACCTCCTCGCACTCCACGTGGACCACGATCTCCTCGCCGGGGTCGAGACCCACGCCCGGGACGGGCCCCAGGTACAGGACGCCTCCGTGGACCTCCGCCTCCAGGAACGGGAGGAGGTTCTCCTCGGCGGTGACGCTCACCCGGTGCTCCCCGCTGCGCTCCAGCACCACGCGCACCGGACCCGAAGCGGACAGCGCGTCGAAGCGGGGGACCGCGCGGAACTCCGTGACCAGCTCGCCGGAGCCCTGGACCACGCCCCCGGCCTCGCGCCAGTGCTCGCCCCGGTGCTCGTCCCAGGTCCAGGCGTCGAGGGCGAGCTCCAGGGGCAACGCGCATCCCGCCGATGCCAGTATCCCCGCCGCCACGCCGAGCCACCGTACCGCCAGTGCCACGTCCTCCTCCCCTGTCCCCGTGGGCCCGGGCCGGTCCCTCCGGCCCGTCGGCGTCTCCTCCAAGCACGGCCTGTGCCAAGGCCCGACAGGTTGCATAACTCTATGCATAACATAATCTTGCGCCGCATGGTCCCGTGTGGTGCCGATCTCCTTGGCGTCCCGGGGGCGGGACACCTTCGATGTCCATCGGACACGCCCTCGAAAGTCCTTGCGGGCGCACCCGGGGCGCCGCATTAATGGATCAGCCGCTCGACCCGTCGGCCGCGTTCGGCGCAGCCAGAGGGGAATGAAGCGAGATCCCTCGGCCCCCTGTGGGGCAAGCGATCCGCCGCGTGGCACGAGACGAGCGGTTCGGGGCGGGCTCCGAGGAGCCAGACGGCCAGTCGGCGGCCGCGCCGCCCTTGCTGGAGAAGACGAGCCGACGGCTCTGCGAGCAGGAGGATGTCATGCCACCCGGCCCGCAGTCGGCCCGGAGCGACACGCTCGCTCCGGGCCTTCTGCTTCCCCCTGGGCGGCCCGCCCGAGCATGCGCAGGGGCTCCGGGGCTTCCCGGTGGCGCCGCCTGCGCTTTCGTTCTAGTCTTGGAACCTGAGCATCCCCCCCCAGGATGGAGTGTTCGTGAGCGAAGCCCAGCGCCGGGTCCTCGTCGTGGACGACGACGCCGAGTTCAGGTTCCTGCACTCGACGCTCCTCGAGACGTTCGGCTACGAGGTTTCCCTAGCGTCGGACGGGCTGCAGGCGCTCGCGCTGGTGGACTCCAGCGTGGACCTGATCGTACTGGACGCCGACATGCCCAACATGAACGGGTTCGAGGTCGCGCGGCTCGTGCGCGGCGATCCGCTGGTGGCGGACATCCCCATCGTCATGGTCACCGGGCTGGTGGGCCGGGACGACCGGCTGCGTGCCTTCGACCTGGGGATCAACGACTTCATCAACAAGCCGGTGGACCCGGCAGAGCTCCGCCTGCGCGCCCGATGGCTGGTGTCCCTCAAGGTGGCTCAGGACGAGATCAAGGCGCACGGGCGCAAGCTGGAGGAGACGGTCCAGATCCGGACCCGCGAGCTCCGGGAGGCGCTGGCGGAGGTGCATGCGGCGCGCCTGAAGACGCACCAGGCCCATATGGACACCATCCGCCGGCTCACGCTGGCGGGTGAGTACAAGGACCGGGACACGGCGGACCACGTGGAGCGCATCGGCCGCTTCTCGCAGGTGGTGGCGCGCTGGATGAGGCTCCCCGAAGCGACGGTGGAGACCATCCGCCACGCCGCGCCCATGCACGACGTCGGGAAGCTGGGAGTCCCCGACCGCATCCTCCTCAAGCCCGGAAAGCTCACCGAGGAGGAGTGGGCCATCATGCGCTCCCACACCATCTTCGGAGCGCAGATCCTCGCCGACTCCCAGTCCGAGGTGATCCAGATGGGCGAGCGCATCGCCCTGTGCCACCACGAGCGCTGGGACGGGAAGGGCTACCCCAACGGCGTCGCAGGAGCGGACATCCCCCTGGAGGCCCGCATCTGCACGGTGGTGGACGTCTTCGACGCCCTCACGGTGGACCGGCCCTACCGCAAGGCCGTCCCCAACGCCCAGACCATTGCGATGATGGCCGAGGAATCAGGGACCCACTTCGACGCCGATGTGTTCGACGTCTTCCTCGAGGCGCGCGAGGACATCGAGGCCGTACAGTCGGAGTATTTCGCCAAGGGATCCAACGGGCACGACCCGCGGTCCTGCTGAGCCGCTCCGGACAGCCGAATGCAGCGGGCCCGGCGCCGTCCGGCGCCGGGCCC
>JBFYZE010000509.1:0-6690 GCA_041309665.1 Gemmatimonadales bacterium
ACCCTCACCCTCGCCAACGTGGAGCGCATCGAGGTCCTCAGGGGTCCCGCCAGCGCCCTGTACGGTTCCGACGCGGTGGCCGGGGTGATCCACGTCATCACCCGGGCCGGGGCCGACGGCACCCGCGCCTCGGTGAGCACGGGCGCCGGGACGTACGGGCGCCTGGACACCTCCGCCGAGCTGACGGGCGGAGGCGACCGGGCCGGCTTCTCCTTCGGCCTGGCCCGCAACGCCACCGACGGGATCCTCCCCTTCAACAACCGGCACGTGAACACGGTGCTGAGCGGCGCCCTGGTCCTCCGACCCGACGATGCGAGCTCGGCCAACCTCACGGTTCGCATCGGCGAGCGCAGGTACCACTATCCCACCGACGGCTCCGGGGCGGTGGTGGACCGCAACGCCTTCACCTATGGGGATGAGGTAGTGGTGGGGCTCCGGGGGTCGCGGCGCATGGGCGACCACCTGGCCGTGCAGGGCACCTTCGGCGTGAGCGACAGCGACGGTGGCACCGACGATGCCCAGGACGGCCCTGGTGACACGTCGGGGTCGTTCGGGTACGTGAGCCTCGACGCCGTGCGGCGCGCCTCGGCGGACGTCCGCCTCGACCTGCGCTCCGAGGCGGGGGTCACAACCCTGGGTGGCGAGTGGGAGGGGCAGCGCCAGCGCTCCCTCAACGAGTCCCTCTCCGAGTGGGGCAACAGCTCCGGCCGGAGCGAGTACTCCCGCTGGAACCGCGCGGTCTACGCGCACCTCACCGGCGAGCAGGGGATCCTGGCCTACAACGCCGGGGGGCGCGTTGAGGACAACGAGCGCTTCGGGCGCTTCGTCACCTGGCAGGCAGGGGCGGCCCTGCGCCTGGGGGAGGGTGGCCGGACGCGCCTGCGCGCCTCGGCGGGGAGCGCCATCAAGGAGCCCACCTTCGACGAGAACTACGCCACCGGTTTCGCCCTGGGGAACCCGGACCTGGACCCGGAGCGCTCACTGGGCCTGGAGGCGGGGGTCGAGCAGGAGGTGGTCGCGGGCCGGGCGCGCCTTTCGGCCACCCTCTTCCAGCAGCGCTTTCACGACCTGATCCAGTATACGTTCACCCCGGCGGCCCCCGGCGGCCCCAACTTCTACAACGTGGCGGCGGCCCGGGCCCGCGGCATCGAGGTGGAGGCCTGGGCGCACGCGGGGCCGGTGTCGCTGACGGCTGTCTGGACGCGCCTGGACACCGAGGTCCTGGACGCGGGGTTCGACGAGGGCCCAGGGGCTACATTCGTGGAGGGAGAAGCGCTCCTGCGCCGCCCCGCCAACACCCTCACCCTCCGCGCCTCTGCGGGGGTTTCCGGCGCGACGCTGAGCGCCGGCGCCACGGTGGTGGGCGGCCGGGCCGACCGGGACTTCTCCACCTGGCCGGCGACCCCGGTGGAGTTGGAGGCCTACACGAACGTCTCCGTGGGTGCCGACGTCCCCCTGACCCGCGGCGGGGGCGGGGCGCCGCGCCTCACCCTCACCTTCCGGGGCGACAACCTCCTGGACGGCGAGCACCAGGAGGTGTTCGGGTTCGCGGCGCCCGGGCGCGCGCTCTTCGTGGGGGCCCGCATCACCTTCGGCGGGACCTGACGATCTCCGTCCCGTCCTCCAGGTCGTATAGCGCCTCCACCGTTCGGTAGTCCCGCACCGAGAGCGAGGTGGCGGTGTTGGTCGGATACATCACGTCCCTGGAGTCGTCGGAGTGGGGGAGCCCCAGCGCGTGCCCCATCTCGTGGGCCGCGACCAGTCGGATCTGGTCCGGGTCCATGGGCGTGCCCCCTGGGTAGTGGGTCACGATGTCGAGGCCCAGGACGGTGAGGCCGTCCTGGGCGCTCCACATCATCGTGGCGAGGCCAATCTGGGCGCCGGCCAGCCGCGTCACCCAGCGCACCTCCACGTGGGCCGGGCGGGTGCCGCGCTCGTCCACCACGATGGGGAAGGGCTGGCCGTTCCAGGCCCGGATCCCCGCCGACGCCGCGCGGTGCAGCCGCTGGCCCAGCCCCCTGTCGGAGATCTCCGGCGCAGGGAGTCGGACCACCAAGGGGCCCTGGAGGTTCCTCCAGCGCTGGATCCGGATCCGGTCGTGGGCGGAGAGCTCGGCGCACAGGTAGGTGACGCTGCGGCAGACGACGTCCTCGGAGAGCGCGGGACGGCTGGAGGGGACGGGAACGGACGGCGGGCCCGACGCCGGGACGCCATCGGGAGGTGCGACGTCAGGTGGGGTCTGGGCGGGATCCCGATTCCTGATCAGCAGCGCCGCGCCCGCTGCCACGAGGAGGGCTGCCACGAGGGTGACGGGGTCGAATCGGCGACGGTGCATGAGGCAAGCTACGGGTTGGGCGGGCGGGTCGAAATGCGCAGACCCCTTTTGCACTTTCGCACGGAGTGCCTACCATGGTGACGGAGCCGTGGGTCCCGAACCGGGAGCGTCGAGCCCGTGGACGAACGAGAACGAGCCGAGCACGAGGAGGCTGAGGTCGGCCCCGGGGAGGGGCGCGTGACCCACGCGCCCCCGGAAGCCCATGTGCGCCGGGGCTTCCTGCGCACGGCCTGGGAGTGGACCCGATCCCTGGCCGTCACCGTCGTCGTCTTCCTGGTCCTCCGCGTGTTCGTGGTGGAGGCGTTCCGGATCCCCACCGGCTCCATGGAGCGGACGCTCCTGGCTGGGGACTTCCTCATCGTCAACAAGGCGGTCTACGGTGCCGAGATCCCAGGGACGATGATGCGGATCCCCGCCTTCTCCGAGCCCCGGCGGGGGGACTTGGTGGTCTTCGTACCCCCCCACGAGCCCTCGAAGAACTACGTGAAGAGGCTGATGGGCGTGGCCGGGGACACCCTCGAGATGCGGGACAAGGTCCTCCTCCGGAACGGACTCCCCCTGGACGAACCCTACGCCCGATACGAGGACAGGAGCGGAGACGCGGTGCACCCGAGCATGAGCTGGCAGGCCGATCACCTCACCGCCAGGACCGCCCGGGAGTACCGCCCCACCCGGGACAACTGGGGGCCCCTGGTGGTGCCCGGGGACCAGTACTTCTTTCTCGGCGACAACCGGGACAACAGCGAAGACTCGCGGTACTGGGGCTTCGTGCCCCGCGCGGCCATCCGCGGGCGTCCCTGGTTCGTGTACTACTCCTTCAATCCCACTGCACGAGGTCGCATGCCCTGGCTGCGCGGCGCACGCTGGGGGCGGGTAGGTAGAGTGGTGGAGTAGAAAGGCGCGATTCGCGCCGGGCCGCGAGGGGTGGAGTTGCGCGGCGTCCGCCGGATCCCGATTCTAACCTGCGCGCCGACCCCCTCCCCTGGCGCGAGGGATCCGCATCCGCGGTGCCTTCGACAGGGGGAGACATCCCCCTGTGACGTCCATCCGATGAGCTTCTCCTCCAATCGAGGGATCGCCAGGGAAGGCTCCCTGGACCAGTACCTCAAGGAGATAAGCCAGTACGCGCTCATCAACCGGGAGGAGGAGGCGGAACTCGCGCGGCGTATCCGCGCCGAGGACGAGGAAGCGCTGGACAAGCTGGTGCGCTCGAACCTCCGGTTCGTGGTGTCCGTGGCCAAGAAGTATCAGAACCAGGGCGTGCCCCTCGCCGACCTAATCAACGAGGGGAACCTGGGCCTCATCAGGGCCGCGCACAAATTCGACGAGACCAAGGGGATCAAGTTCATCAGCTACGCGGTCTGGTGGATCCGCCAGGCCATCCTCCAGGCGCTCGCCGAGCAGAGCCGCATCGTCCGCGTTCCCCTGAACCGCGCCGGGGCGCTGCACCGCATCGGCCGCCGGAGCTCGGCCCTCCTCCAGGAGTTGGGGCGGGAGCCCACCGTGGACGAGATCGCCGAGGGGCTGGACATCACCCAGGAGGAGGTCGAGCGGACCCTGGCCATCAGCCAGTCCCACCTGTCGCTGGACGCTCCCCTGACCCCAGGGGAGGACAATCGCCTCCTGGACTACCTCCCGGACCAGTTCTCGCCTGGGCCCGAGGACGAGGCGTACGAGCGGGCGCTGAAGCAGACCATCGAGGAGGCCCTGTCCTCCCTGAAGGAGCGGGAGGCCAAGATTCTCCGGCTGTACTTCGGCCTCGACGACCAGGATCCGATGACGCTCGAGGAGATCGGGGCGCTCATGGGGATCACCCGGGAGCGGGTGCGTCAGATCAAGGAGAAGGCGCTGGTGCGCCTGCGTCACGCCTCCCGGGCGCGGTTCCTGGAGACCTTCATGTAGCTCCGGGGCGCGGCATGCCCCGACGGCGCCAGGACCTCCGGCGTGCCGTTGACACCCCCCCCGAAACACGTCTATCATTCATAGCTCTATATCCGAATCGCCTCCATTGGGCGCTGCATGAGAACGTATACCCCGAAAGCCGACGAGATCGAGCGCAAGTGGTTCGTGGTGGACGCGGCCGGCAGGCCGCTGGGCCGCCTCGCCACCGAGATCGCGCGCGTCCTCCGTGGAAAGCACAAGCCCATGTACACGCCCCACCTGGACACGGGGGACCACGTCGTGGTCCTGAACGCGTCCAAGGTGGTGCTCACGGGCAACAAGGCCGACCAGAAGACCTACTTCCGGTACTCCGGCTACATGGGCCACGAGAAGCACATCCCCTTCCGCCGCATGGCGGGCGCCCATCCCGAGCGCATCGTGGAGATGGCCGTGAAGGGCATGATGCCCAAGAACAAGTTGGGCAGGGCCATGTACAAGAAGCTGAAGGTGTATGCTGGGGGTGAGCACCCCCACCAGAGCCAGCAGCCCCAGCCCCTGGACATCTGAAAAGGCAACCGAGCGAGATGGCTGAAAACCAGATCCAGACCGTGGGCCGGCGCAAGACGGCTACGGCCCGCGTCACGCTCCGCCCCGGCACGGGGGAGTGGAAGGTCAACGGTCGCACCCTGGCGGAGTACTTCCCCCGGGAGACCCACCGCATCCGCATTGAGGAGCCGTTCCGCGCCGCCGGCGTGGCCGGCCAGTTCGACGTGACGGTGCGGGTCAACGGTGGCGGGCTCACCGGCCAGGCGGACGCCGTCCGCATGGGGCTGGCGCGCGCCATCGTGAAGAACGACGAGGAGGCCCGCCCGGCCATGCGCGCGAAGGGGCTGCTGACGCGGGATCCCCGCAAGGTGGAGCGCAAGAAGCCCGGCCGCCCGGGCGCCCGGAAGCGCTTCCAGTTCTCGAAGCGTTAGTCGCACGGAAGCGCCAGCGCTTCCCATCCTGATCGGGGCGTAATCGGCCCCACACAACGAGAGTGGAATCGACATGCAGGAAGTCGGCCTGAACCAGCTCCTGGAGGCCGGTGTCCATTTCGGGCACCAGACCAGCCGTTGGAACCCGAAGATGAAGCAGTTCATCTTCACCGAGCGCAACGGCATCCACATCATCGATCTGAGGAAGTCCCTCGACCGCCTCCAGCAGGCACAGCAGGCGGTGCGCGAGGTGGTCCTCCGCGGCGAGCGGGTGCTCTTCGTGTGCACCAAGAAGCAGCTCCGCAGCGTCGTCGAGCAGGAGGCCCAGCGGTCGGGCTCCTACTACGTCACCGAGCGCTGGCTCGGCGGCATGCTCACCAACTTCCAGACCATCCGGAAGCAGATCCGTCGGCTCAAGGAGCTGGAGCGGGGCCAGGAAGAGAACGCCTTCGAGTTCTACACGAAGAAGGAGCGTCTCATGCTGGACCGCGAGCGCCAGAAGCTGGAGAAGTATCTGGCCGGCGTGAAGGAGATGAGCCGCCTGCCCGGCGCCGTGTTCGTGGTGGACGCCAAGCGCGAGACCATCGCGGTGCGCGAGGCGAACCGCCTCGGCATCCCGGTCATCGCCATCACCGACACCAACGCGGATCCGAGCCCGATCAACTACCCGATTCCGGGGAACGACGACGCCATCCGGTCCGTGGGCCTCATCTGCGGCGCCGTGGCCGGCACCATCGAGGAGACGCGCCGCGAGGTGCCCGACGATCAGCGGCGGTCCGAGGAGGTGGAGGCGACCACCTACTCCACCGAGACCGGCGAGACGACGGAGAAGGACAAGCCGGCCCGCAAGCGCCCGAGGCGCAAGCGGCGTCCGCGGCCGGAGGTCATCGCCCAGCATCTGAAGGGCGAGGGCGGGGAGGAGGGCGAGGGCGCCGAGGACGAGGCCGGAGAGCCGGCCGCCGAAGCCGCGCCAGCCGCGCCCGCGGAGGCTCCCAAGCCGCTCCGCAAGCCCAGAGTGAAGAAGCCCGTGGCCGTCCCGGCGGCCGGGGGGGGGGAGGAGGGCCCGAAGGCCGAGTAGGCGCTCCGGGCCGACGGGCCGCGAGGCCCGGCTCTTGTCCCCCACGTACAGGGGGACGTGCGGGAGGCGGCAGCGGCAACGGATCGGATCCGTTGGCTCCGCCTCTTTTCACGACCCGGCGGCAAGGTGCCGCGGGTCCGCCAATCCGAATACGGAAGACCACAGACGATGAGCTTCAGCGCCCAGGACGTGAAGAAGCTCCGCGATATGACCGGCGCGGGGATGATGGACTGCAAGAAGGCCATGGAGGAGACCGGCGGGGACATGGACAAGGCCGTGGACGCCCTGCGTGCCAAGGGAGCCGCGAAGGCGGCCAAGCGGGCGGAGCGGTCGGCCAACCAGGGCTTCATCGGCAGCTACATCCACTTCGACGGCAAGACCGCCGCCATCGTGGAGCTGAACTGCGAGACCGACTTCGT
>JBFYZE010000510.1:0-5513 GCA_041309665.1 Gemmatimonadales bacterium
GGATCCTGGCCGCCTCCACCCTGTCGATGAGGAGGGCGAGGAACGACTGGTCCAGGGGGACCAGGGCCCCCTCCATCTCCATGAGCACCGTGTCCGGGAGGAGCCCCATCACCTCCTCCAGTCGGGGGAGGCGGGGCAAGGCATCCCGGGCCACGCGAGCGGTGATGCGGACCCGCCCTTCGTGGAGGGTGACCGTGGGGTCCGCCACGCCCGGCGGAACCAGCCCGGGGAGCGCGTAGCGCACCAACGACGAGAGCTCGTTCCCACCCAGCGCCAGGCGCCCCTCCCCCTCGCCTCGGCGGAAGCGCTCGAAGCGGTCGAGGGTGGCCTCCGCGATCTCCGGAGAGGGCGCTGGCTCGCCGCTCCCCACTCCCCCCGCGCTGGACCCGGAAACGGCGACGCCCAGGAGGCCCTCGAGCCGCGGGAAGACCGCCGGCCCCCAGCGGAACCCGGCGTAGGCCACCGCCACCAGGACGACGACACCCAGCGTGATGCGCACGAGCCTCATGCGATCAGCCTCCGCCCAGCTTGGCCGCGGAGTGCACGCTGTACTCGGCGCCCTCCCTGGACAGTTGGCTGCGCATGAGGTCCAGGGTGTGCACGGCCACCTGGGAGGTGACGTCGATGCCCGCGACGAGCTCGTCGAGCCTGCGGAAGGCGCCGGCTCCGTCCTCGGCGTCGGCCCGGCCCAGGGTGAGGTGGGGATGGAAGGCCCGGGTCTCGGCCTCGAACCCGCAGTCCGCCAGGGCCCACTCCAGATCCTGCTTGAGGCAGCGCAGCTCCGGCGTGGCCTGGGCGCCCATCCAGATCACCCGCGGCCTGCGCAGCGTGGGGAAGGCGCCGAACCCCTCCAGGGCCAGGGTGAACGGAGGGGTGGCAGCCGCCACCCGTGCCAGGGCCGCCTCCACATCGGCGAGGCGCTCCGCCCGGATCTCCCCGAGGAATTTGAGCGTGAGGTGCAGGTTCACGGGCTCCACCCAGCGGACGGGCAGGCCCTCCTCGCGGAGCCCCCGCACCGCGCGGTGGATCCGCTGGCGCTCCCTGCTGGGGAGGTTCAGTGCGATGAAGGTCCGCATGTCCGCCTCTGATGTCCGCTTCTTCACCCGAACCGCTTGCCCGGGCCGACCACCGTCGGCCCGGTGAGCGCCTGGATGCCCTCCAGGGCCCGGTCCACGTCCTCCCCCGACGACGCCCACCCCAACGACAGCCTGAGCGCCCCCGTCTCCACCGTCCCCAGGAGGCGATGGCACTCGGGCGCACAATGGAGCCCCGCCCTCCCCTGCACCCCCCACTCCGCCTCCAGGCGGTGCGCCAGGGTGGCCGGGTCCAGCGTGCGGGCGGCAAGGGTCACGATCCCCACGCCGTCCCTGGCCTCAGGGGAGAGTACCGTCACCCCACGCATCCCCGCCAATCCAGCCCTCAACCGCGCCTTCAGCCGCGTCTCATGCCGGTGCAACTCCTCCACCCCCCGCTCCAGGACGTACGCCAGCGCGGCCTCGAGCCCCGCCAGCCCCGGCGCGTTCACCGTACCGGCCTCGAGCCTGTCCGGCATGGCGTCGGGCATCTCCCGGCGGGTGGAGTCGCCGCCCGCACCTCCCGTGAGGAGGGGCTCCACCTCGATCCCCTCCCGGACCCAAAGCCCGCCGGTGCCCTGGGGCCCCAGCATCCCCTTGTGTCCTGTGAAGGCCACCAGGTCCGCGCCCAGCGCCCCGCAGTCCAGGGGAAGGTGGCCCGCGCCCTGGGCCGTGTCCACGAGGACCAGCGCCCCTGCCGCGTGGGCGAGCCCTGCCAGCTCCTCCAGCGGAAGCCGGTGCCCGAGGACGTTCGACACGCTGTTCACCACCAGGAGTCGGGCGCCGCGGACGAGCCGCTCGCCCTCCTCGTAGTCGAGGCGGCCGTCCGGGGTTCCCCCGAGCAGGCGCACCTCGACGCCCCGCTCCCTGGCCAGGAAGGCCGCCGGGCGGAGCACGGCGTTGTGGTCGTACGCGGTGACCACCACGACGTCGCCGCGACCGAGCACCCCCCAGAGGGCGGTGTTGAGGGCGTGCGTGGCGTTCTGCATGAACGCGATGCGCCCCGGGTCCCCCGGGAGTCCCAGGAGCCGCTGCAGCGCCCGGCGGCAGCGGAGCGCCAGACGCCCCGCCTCCAGCGCCGGGCCGTACGCTCCACGCCCGGGGGTCGCCCCGCACTCGAGGACGAAGCGCGCCATGGCCTGCGCCACCGAGGGGGGGCGGATGGCGGAGGTCGCGGCGAAGTCCAGGTAGTGGCTCATGTCCCGGCCCGCGGGCGCTCCGTGGTGATGAGGACGACGGATCCCACGATGATCGCCGCTGCGACCATGGACCGGAAGGTGAGGGGCTCATCGGCCAGCGCCCAACCGAGGAAGATGGCCACCACCGGATTCACGTAGGCATAGGTCCCCACCCGGGCCGGGGTGCACACCCCGAGGAGCCAGATGTACGCACTGAACGCCACCAGGGACCCGAAGACGATGAGGTAGGCGAGAGCGAGGAGCGAGCCGAGGGAGACCGCGGCCGGGTCGAAGCGCGCGAACTCCCCGGCTGCCGCCGCCACGGGGAGCAGGAAGACGCCCCCCGCCAGCATCTGCATCCCCACCCAGAGGCGCGGCCGGTGGGGGACGTCGGCATGGCGGGCGTAGATGGATCCGCCCGCCCATGCCGCCGAGCCGAAGACGACCAGGATGCTCCCGGCCAGCTGATGACCACCGGTCACGCCGGTGCCGCTGCCCCAGGCGAGGAATGCCACGCCGGCGAAGCCCAGCAGGAGACCCGACACCACCCGTCCGGTCGGTCGGAGTCCGGAGCCCCAGAGCCAGTCCACGACCACCATCCAGAGCGGGACGGACGCCACCAGGAGCGCCACGAGGCCGGAGGCCACCCACTGCTCGGACACCACCACCGAGCCGTTCCCGGCCACGAAGAGGAGCCCCCCAACCACCACCGCCGACTTCCATTGGCTGCCGGTGGGCCGGGGCGCACCCCGGCTCCTGGCCCACGCGTAGAGAAGAGTGCCTGTGACGAGGAAGCGGGCCGACGCCATGAGGAGGGGGGGAAGGGTCTCGATGGCGAAGCGGATGGCCAGGTACGTCGAGCCCCAGATGACGTACAGGGCACCGAAGGCGGCCAGGAGGCGCCCGGTGGTTGGCTCGGGCGCTCGCGGCGCGGGGTGGTCGGGGGCAAGGGACATGGGCTCGAAGGTATCACGAGGGGTGGCCCTCTCCCACCGGGGATCCGGCGGCTCCGCTCCCGGCGCCGCCGGATGGGCCCGGGGGCGCGCAGCTAAGGGACGCGCCTGTCGAGGGCGCGGTAGGTGAGCGCCTCCAGGGCGTCCTCGCGGATCACCTGGTCGCGCCCGTCCAGGTCGGCCAGGGTGCGGGCCACCTTGAGGACCCGGTGGTACGCCCGTGCCGAGAGCCCCCGCTCCACCGCCTCCTGCAGGAGCCCGATGAGGGAGGGGCGCGGGCGCACGAAGCGGCGCAGGAGCCCGACGTCCATCTGGGCGTTGGCATAGACGCCTGGGCAGTCGGCGAAGCGCTCCACCTGCCGGGCGCGCGCACGGGCCACCCTCGCCCGGACCACCCCGGTGCCTTCCCCGCGGGCGGCGTCGGCCAGGCTGGCGAAGGGCACCGCCGGCACCTCTACGTGGAGGTCTAGCCGGTCCAGGAGGGGGCCGGAGACCCGGGCCCGGTAGCGGGCCACGTGCTCCGGCTCGCACCGACACCGGTCCGAGCCGTCACCCCAGTACCCGCACGGGCACGGGTTCATGGCTCCGACCAGGAGGAAGCGCGCCGGGAAGCGCTCGGCCCCGCGGACCCTGGAGAGGCGGACCTCCCCGTCCTCGAGGGGCTGGCGGAGCGCCTCCAGCACGTTGCGGCGGTACTCGGGAAGCTCGTCCAGGAAGAGGACCCCGTGGTGGGCCAGGGAGGCCTCGCCGGCTCGGAGGGGGAGCCCCCCACCCACCAGCCCAGCGTCGCTCACCGTGTGGTGCGGCGCCCGGAAGGGCCTCCCGGCCACCAGCGCCGCCCCCGGGGGGATGAGGCCGGCCACCGAGTGCACCCGAGTCACCTCCAGCGCTTCGGGGAGGGTGAGAGGCGGCAGGATCCCAGGCAGGCGGCGGGCCAGCATGGTCTTCCCCGAGCCGGGGGGGCCCAGGAGGAGGAGGTTGTGCCCCCCCGCTGCCGCCACCTCGAGCGCCCGCTTCGCCGCCTCCTGCCCCCTCACGTCCGCGAGGTCGGGTCCCTCGGACGGCGCCAGGGCGAGCTGGGCGGCGGCGTCCACCTCCACCGGCGCCAGCGGCGTCTCTCCGGCCAGGTGGGCCACCACCTCGGCCAGCGTCCCCGCACCGTAGACCCGCATCCCCCGCACCACCGCCGCCTCCGCAGCGTTCTCCCGGGGCACCACGGCGGACCGCACGCCGGCGCGGGCGCATTCCGCCGCCAGGGGGAGGACACCCCGCACCGGCCGCAGCGCGCCGTCGAGCCCAAGCTCACCGACGAAGGCCGTCCCCTCCAGCGCCTCCGGGTCGACGTGCCCGGAGGCCGCGAGGAGGCCCACGGCGAGAGGGAGGTCGAAGGCGCTCCCTTCCTTGCGCACGTCCGCGGGGGCGAGGTTCACCGTGATGCGCCGCGGTGGAAGCGGATAGCCCGCGTTCCGCAGCGCCGCCCCCACCCGCTCCCGCCCCTCCCGGACCGCGCTCTCGGCGAGCCCGACCACCGTGAACGAGGGAAGGCCGGGCGCCAGGTTCACCTCGAGCCTCACGAGGTAGGACTCGACGCCGCGCACGGCGCCCGTGGTGACGTGGGCAAGCATGGACCTAGGCTAGCGCGGCGCCGTGTGCCCACGAATGCTCCGATGGGCCTCCCGCGGCGCTTGACCCGCAGCGCTCCTCCCTCGCAACCTAAGGAAGCCTTGGCGCTGCCGGCATCCTCCCCATCCCGCCCGGAGCACCCCCCATGGACAGAGCCGCCCTGGACGCCCGCTTTCGCGTCGTCTCCCTCCTGTGGGGCTCGCTCCTCACCGGCGTGAGCGTGTTCGCGGGGGTGGTGTGGGCGATGGCGAGCGGCCTCCTCGGCCCGGCCGTCCCCGCCGCCATCGCCCCCGGATTGGCGTCCAAGCTGCTGCTGCTGGCTCCGCTCCTGATGGCGGTGGGGATCGCGTACCGGAACGGTGAGGTGGGCTCCCACGCCGGGCCCGAGCGCCGGCTTGCCGCCTACCAGGCCCGGGTTCTCGTCGCTCTCGCCATCCAGGAGGCGGGAGCCCTCTTCGGGCTCGCCCTGTGCCTGCTCTCGGCCCGGCCCTCCTGGGCGTTGGGTGTGGGGGGGATGGCCGCGGCGGCCATGCTCTTCAGCCGGCCTCGCCGGGACGAGCTGGACCGGATCGCCAGGTAGCGATCGGCGACAGCGGCTAGGATGCCGCGCACGCCGCCGCCCGGAGGAGCTCCCACGCCCTGGCCACGTGCGCCTCGGTGGTCTTCACGTTCCCGATGGCGAGGCG
>JBFYZE010000511.1:0-7412 GCA_041309665.1 Gemmatimonadales bacterium
AGGCCGGGAGCCGTTACGCCGTCTGCAGCCGGCGTGCCCGGCCGCCCCGACCCCGCGGGTACTCCAGGTAGGGCAGGATGACCTCGTTCTTGCTCCCGCCGCTCCCGTCGTACGTCACCGACACCATCGGGACCCCGGTGTTGCGCTCGATCTCCCGGGCCATGGCTTCGGTGATCAGGGAGGGGCAACAGAACGCGGGGCTCGCCTGCACGAAGAGCGCCACCTCGGGGTGCTGGCGCGCTGTGTAGAAGATCTTCAGCAGGTTGTCCATGGACTCGCCCGTGTGCTCCAGGCGCACCTTGTACGCGGCCAGCACCGACTGGGGCGAGGCGTCGTAGTCCGGCTCCGGCTCCCCCAGGACGCGCTCGAAGTACGGGAAGTACCTCCGCTCCAGGGGGGTCACGGCGGCCATGAGCGCCGAGGTGGAGAGCAGGCTCATGTACCTGCCCTCCATGAACCATTTCCAGTAGTAGGGACGTACGATCATCTTCACGTACGACGTGTACGGCGTGGTGATCACCTCGCCGCCGTGCGCCTCGATGAACCGCACCAGCCCCTGGTTCAGCGTGTCGTTGTCCCGGGAGTAGAGGTCCCCGAAGATGGCCACCTCGGGCCGGCGCTGGTCCTGGACGCACTCGATGCCCTGGAAATCGGCGATGACCTGGGCCAGCGTGGCCTCCTTGGGGCATCTTCCCTCGAACGCCTCGACCAGTCTGGCCACCCCGGTGGCCAGCACCCGGTCCGCCTCTCCCCGACTCCGCTCGTAGGGGCGGATCCTGCATCCCACCCGCCTCAGGAACCCGCCGAACATGTAGGCCAGGTACGCGTCGAAGGGCAGCGTGCCCGAGATGTCCTGCAACGACACCGCCCCGGCGTACACCTCCGATCGTTCGAATCCCCGCCCGTGGCGGGCCAGGGTATCGCGAAGATGCTGCGGATACAGGCGGATGTTGCACGCGATGCTCGACGCCGCCGTCCACAGGACGCAGCGGGCCGGGTCCAGGCCGTGCGCGTCCACGTATTCCACGAAGTTCTGGGCGATGATGCTGATGGGCGTGCACTGTCCCGTGTTGTGCCGTACGCCGCGGCGGATGGAGCCCGGCGACTCCTCCAGGAGGCGGGCGTCCATGCTGCGGCGCCGCAGGGCCGCCACGAGGAGCGGGAGGCTCATCGGGTCCCAGTCGGGGAAGAGGAGCGTCTTCTCGGCCAGGGACACCTGGGAAGAGCGGACGGCGATGGTCGGGCGATCCGGGCGGGCTCCCTCGTGCGGTCCCTCGGCGGCGGGCTGCGCTCCCAGGGCGGGAGCGGCGCCCTCGACGGACGCCATGGCGCGGTGGTGGTTCCGGAACGCCCTCACCGCCGCCTCGATGCGGGTCTCGTACCCGAGGCGGGAGTCGTGCTCGTCGAGCTGGAGGATGAGGTACGGCTTCCGGTGGGCCTCCAGGACCTTCCGGAAGTACCCGATGAGGAAGGAGTCGGGGGAGCACTTGAACGACGTGATGAACACCGGATACGCGCCCGGCGTGTGGGCCGTCACCGCGGCCGCCTCCAGGATGCGGGCGGCGTGGTGCCAGTGGACCTCCTCCAGGATGGGGGCCAGCTCCGCCACGTCCTCGTCCCGCCGGGTCAGCATGTCCTGGTAGAAGACGGGGATCCCCAGGGACGCGAAGATCTGCGGGATCCGCTTGTTCATGGTCGGCGAGAGCACGGAGTACGGCCGGCCCAGGAGCACGACGTGCAGGTCGGCGCGGGCCGCGGTCTCGCGGCGGTAGACCTCCCGCAGACGGTCCGCCGCCAGGCCCTGGGCAGCGAGGGCCTCGTCGTATGCCGACGAGACCTCGAAGAAGGAGACGGTGCCGCTCACCGCGGCGTTCAGCGTGCGGTAGAGCTCGGCCTTGGTGAAGAGGGTCCCGTACAGGGAGTGTACCAGGGGCGTGAGGATCCTGGCCTGCTCCTGGGGGGTGGCGGGGCCGGCGCCCAGGCTGGGGGCGTACTGCGTGTAGTAGCAGAACTGGCGGCGCCCTCCCTCGGGGGTCTTCTTCTGCTCCAGGTAGAACGGCAGGAAGACGTAGTCCGTGCGGTCCAGGAGCCAGCGCACGTGGGCGTGCAGCGCCGTGATGGGCGCGCAGAACTCCGCGCCCGCCAGCAGCCGCCCCTGCTTCACCGGGTCCTCGCACCGCTCGCTGGTGAGGGTCCGGATGCCAAGGCGCCGGAAGAAGTGCCGCCAGAAGGGGAGGTCCTCGAACATGTGCAGGCCGGCGGGGAGTCCGATGCGCACCGGCGAGCGCGGCTCCCTCGGCGGAGGCGCGGGGAACGCCCTCCTGCGCTCCTTCAGGAGGTCGAAGCCCGACGCGTCGGCGCTCACGTGGTGGCGGGTGGCGTAGTCCCGGCCGCACAGGAAGCCGTAGGCCACCGTCTCCCCCTCCACCTCCGCGATGCTGAGCTTGCAGTGGTTCGGGCAGAGCTCGCACGTCTCGGAGCGGATGGGGATGGTGCTCCTGTGCAGCGCCAGCCCGCGGAAGGCGGACGCACGCGCGCCGTCGTCCCGGAGGGTCAGGGCGGCGCCGAGGGCGCCCGCCAGGTGGCAGAAGCGCGACACGTGGATGGGCTTGCCCAGGCGCTGCTCGAAGGCCGCCACCAGCGCCCGGTTCCGCGCCGTGGCACCCTGGAACACCACCGTGTCGCCGATGAGGGAGCCCACCGCCACGTTGTTTAGATAGTTCTCGCGCACGGAATGCAGGACGGCCGCCAGCGCCTCGCCCCGCCCGTATCCCTCTCCCAGGTAGTGGTTGAGGTCGCGCTCCATGAACACCGTGCAGCGCTCCGAGGCCAGCGGGGAGCGGTTCCCCACGGTGCGTTCGCCGTACTCGGCGAGCGGGACGTCCAGGCGGCGCGCCTGCTCCTCGATGAAGCTCCCCGTCCCCGCGGCGCACACGTTGTTCATCACCGAGAGCGTGACGCGCCCGTCGCGGAGCGTCGTGAACTTGGAGTCCTGTCCGCCGATCTCCAGGATGGTGTCAACGCCCGGGTGGAGCTCGACCGCCGCGCGGGCGTGGGCCGTGATCTCGTCCAGGATGAGGTCGGCGCCGACGATGCGCCCGATGAGCTTGCGCCCCGCTCCCGTGGTGGAGACCCCGGCCGTCCGCAGCTCCAGACGCCTCCCGTCGGCCCACGCGGTCACCGCCTCGAGGATGAGCTGCACCGCCTCCAGGGGCTTGCCGGCCGTGGCGGTGTAGAAGCCCGCCAGGACCCGGCCCTCCAGGTCGGTGACCACCGCCTTGGTGCTGGTGGATCCGATGTCCACGCCCAGGTAGACGTCGTGCGCGCCGGGCTCCAGGTCCCGGTACACGTCCGCCTCGAGGGGATGGGAGTGGCGCACCACGCGCCCGTGGAAGAGCGACTTCTCCAGGCTCCCGAAGTCGGGGTAGTCGGACAGGTGGAGCTCCAGGGCGTCGTACTCGTAGCTCCGCGCCGAAACCGTGCGGCAGAGCAGCTCCGCGGTGGTCAGCGGCGTGGATCGAGGGCCGAGCCGGTCCAGCTCCTCGAGCCCCCTGAGCGCCGCTCCCGCGGCTCCGAGGGGGAGGTCGCCGTCCACCACAGTCTCCACCCCCACCAGGTCACGGATGTGGCGCATGACGGCGGCGTTCCTGGCGACGCCGCCCGCCACCAGGAGGGGCGCGTGCACCCTTTCGCCCGTGAACAGGGTGTCCACGATGTTCTTCGCCACGCCCTGGCAGAGCCCGTCGCAGATCGCCTCCAGCGCATACCCCTCCTGCTGGGCGTGGGCCAGGTCGGTCTTGGCGAACACCGCGCAGCGGGACGCGATCCGGGGGATGGGGTCGCGGTTCGCCAGCGCCAGGCCGGCGAGGTCGGCGGCTCCTCCCAGGTTCAGGCGCCGGGCCTGCTGGTCCACGAAGCCGCCGGTGCCGGCGGCGCAGAGCGGGTTGGCCTTGTAGCTCAGGTATCGGCCCGACCCGTCGAAGCGGACCAGACCGAAGCGCTCACCGCCGACGACGAGGACGCTCCGCGCCCGCGGGTGGAAGCGCCGCGCCGCGGTGATGAGGCAGAGTTGGTTGTCGTACCGGAGGGCCGTGCGGAGGAGGGCAGGCGTGGAGGTGGTGCAGGTCACCGCCGCCAGGGATCCCAGGTCGGTGCCGGCCAGGAGGGCCGCGAGGGTGGCCTCCACGTCCCCTTGATGGAGCCGGTAGAACGTGCGGAGGACTTTCCCGCCGGGGCCGATCTCCACTGCCGAAACGGAAACGGCGCCGACGTCCACGCCGAGGACGCTCGTACGCTCTGGGCCGGGAGGCATGGTAGAGTCCACGGAACAGGGAGGGCAGCCGAAAGCTACTCTGGATCCGGGCCCCGGGCATCCCCGGCTCGCGCCCGGCCCTGGGCGTGCATAGACTCCCTCACCTCCCATCCCCCACCCCCGGAGGGGCCATGAAGGACGTCACCGTCGTGGGCGGCGGCATCGTCGGTCTCGCCACCGCGTACACGCTCCTGGAGAGCGGAAAGGCGTCCGTGCGCCTCCTGGAGAAGGAGGTGGCCGTGGCGCGGCACCAGAGCACCCACAACAGCGGGGTGCTCCACGCCGGCCTCCAGTACCAGCCGGGGTCGGAGAAGGCGCGCCTCGCCCGGGAGGGGATCCGGCGGATGACGGAGTTCTGCGTCCACCACAGGATCCCCCACGAGATCTGCGGCAAGCTGGTGGTGGCGGTGACCGACGCCGAGCTCGGCCGCCTCGACGCCATGCTGGAGCGGGGCCGCCAGAACGGGCTCCAGGGGCTGCGCCGCCTCGGCCCCGACGAGGCGCGGGAGATCGAGCCCCACGTCCGCTGCCTGGCCGCCATCCACGTCCCCGAGGAGGGGATCGTGGACTACGCCGCCGTGTGCGCCACCCTGGAGCGGGAGATCGAGGCCCGGGGCGGGGAGATCCTGGTGGGCGCCGGCGTCCGGGGGCTCCGCAGGGAGCGGGGGTGGTGGCACCTGGAGACCCCGGCAGGGGAGTTCACCTCCAGGGTGCTCGTGAACTGCGCCGGGCTCCACGCCGACCGGATCGCCGAGATGGCGGGGGAGCATCCGGGATGCCGCATCGTGCCCTTCCGCGGCGAGTACCAGCGCCTCCGCCCGGGGCGCGACCACCTGGTGCGCCACCTCCTCTATCCCCTCCCCGAGCCGGGCTTCCCCTTCCTCGGCGTCCACTTCACCCGCCGCATCGAAGGCGGGATCGACGCCGGCCCCAACGCCGTCCTCGCCTTCGCCCGCGAGGGGTACACGCTGACCACCGTGGACCTGGGCGACCTGGCCGAGGCGCTCACCTTCCCCGGCCTCTGGCGCTTCGGCCTGGGGCACCCGCGCATGGTGGCGCGCGAGCTCGCCCAGTCCCTGGACCGGCGGCGCTTCATCGCCGCGGCGCGGCGCCTGGTGCCGGAGATCGCCGACGACGACTTCATCCCCGGCGGTGCGTCGGGCGTGCGGGCGCAGGCCATGCTCCCCGACGGCCGCCTCCTGGACGACTTCCTCTGGGTGGAGGCGGAGGGCGCCGTCCACGTCGTGAACGCCCCCAGCCCTGCCGCCACGGCATCGCTGGCCATCGCGCAGGAGGTGGCCGGCCGCGCGCTGTCCAGGCTCGCCCAGCTGGCCTGACGTCGGCCCCTGTCGGACCAGGGGCCCCTCGCGGCTATCTTTCCACGTTTACGTCGCGCACTTCCCAGGAGCCCATCATGCGTTTCCCCAGGTCCCTCGCCGCCCTCCTCGTCCTCGCAGCCTGCCAGCCCGCCGGCGACGCCGAGGAGCAGCCCGCCACCCAGGCCGCGGCGGAGGCCGCGCCGGCCGCCACCGCTCAGGCCTTCGACGTGTCCTCGTTCACCGGGACCACGTACGGAGAGCCCCTGACGCTCACCGAGCTCACCCCGGTGTCGGCGATCCTGGCCGACCCGCCGGCGTACATCGGCAAGCCCGTCCTGGTGCAGGGCATGGTGGTGGCCGTGTGCGAGAACAAGGGGTGCTGGATGGACATCGCCAGCGACAAGGAGTTCGAGAAGATCCAGGTCAAGGTGGACGACGGCGTCATCGTCTTCCCCCTGACGGCCAAGGGGAAGCAGGCGCTCGTGGAGGGCGTGGTCGAGCAGCTCGAGCTCACGTACGAGCAGGCGCTGGCCGAGGCCAAGCGCAAGGCCGAGGAGCACGGAGAGGCGTTCGACTCGACCAGCGTCACCGGCCCCCAGACCATCTTCCGCATCCGGGGCAAGGGCGCAGTCGTCGCTGAGTGACGCGCACGGCCCGACCGGAGGAGCCCCGACCGTGTCCAGCCGCTGGAGGAGGTGGAACACCGCCATCCACCGGGACCTCGGCTACCTCTGCGCCGGGCTGACCATCGTGTACGCCGCGTCCGGGCTGGCGGTGAACCACCGGGCGGACTGGAACCCGAGCTACGCCCTCCGGGAGACCACCGTGTCCCTGGAGGGCGTGGACCTCTCGGACCCGACGGCGGCCGGGTTCGCGGAGCGCATCCTGGCCGAGCTGGAGCTGGAGGGGCACTTCCGGGGGACCTTCCGCCCGGACCCGGACACGTACCAGATCTTCCTCGAGGGGTCCACGGTGACCGTGGACCTCCCGGGGGGGACGGCCTCCTTCGAGGAGACGCGGGAGCGTCCGGGGCTGCGCCAGGCCAACTTTCTCCACCTGAACGAGGCCAAGAAGCTCTGGACCTGGATGGCCGACCTCTACGCCGTCGGCCTCCTGGTGCTGGCCGTCACGGGCCTCTTCGTGCTGCGCGGCCGGAACGGGATCACGGGGCGGGGGGCCTGGCTCACCGCGGTGGGGGTGGCGATCCCGGCGGTGTTCCTCCTGCTGTACCTTTGAGGGTCGCAGCGCCGGCGGAAGGTGATGCCGGCGACATGCGCTCCCCCGGCCTGCGCCCGCCGTCTGGACCCCTTCAGGCCTGACGGTTATTCTATAGGTCTGCCTTTTCAGGGGATTTCCATGCCCCGCCCCTCCACGCGTTGCGGAGGGGACCGAACACAAGGATCGACTGGAAGATGCCCGTACGTATTCGACTCCGGCGGATGGGCCGGAAGAAGCAGCCCCACTACCGGGTGGTGGTGGCCGACAGCCTTTCTCCCCGCGACGGCCGTTTCGTGGAGAGCCTCGGCTACTACAAGCCCCTGTCCCAGCCCGCGCGCCTGGTCCTCGACATGGACCGGGTGGACCACTGGTTGTCCAAGGGCGCCCAGCCCTCGGGCACGGTGCAGTCCCTGATCACGCGGGCCCGCAAGGGCGGGGACTCCGACGTGGCCGTGGGGATCGAGGCCGCCGCGGAGCGGGAGGCCAAGCGCGCCGAGGAGCTCGCGGCCCGTCGCACCATCGAGAAGAAGGCGGCCGACAAGAAGGCCACCGCCGCAGCTGCG
>JBFYZE010000512.1:0-5626 GCA_041309665.1 Gemmatimonadales bacterium
TCGAAGATCCTCGCGACCTCGCGGTACGCGGTCTCGGACGAGGGTTGGGCCTGGAACCACCGCTCCGCCTCCGCCTCCACCGCCTCGAGGGAGTCCACCTCCACGAGCACCCTCAGCTTCAGGTGGCGTGCGCCGGACGCGGTCGGATCGTGAACCAGGAAGGCATCGGCCACCGGGAGGAGGGCGCGCACCTCACCCTGGGCCCTGAGGACCCGTTCCAGCGCGTAGAGCGCACCGGACGACGAGGGGGTGTCCGCCAGGAGGCCGCGGAGCACCCGCTCGGCGCCTTCGAAGTCCGAGCGCGCCTCCCGCGCGGCTGCGTCCCGCAGGAGGCGGCTCTCGTCCACCGCCTGGGCGGAAAGGGGCGCCCAGGCCGACAGCAACATAACCGCTGCCGCGAGGTGCGTGCGCACGCCGCTCACAGGCCGCCCCCTCCCCCGCCGCCCCGGTTCAGGCGCTCGAAGTACTGCAGCACCAGCTGGCGCACCGCCGGGGGGAGCCCCTGCATCTCCTGTGCGGACGGGAGTCCGTAGCGGAGCGCGCCCAGGCGCTCGGAGCCCAGAGGCACGACGTCGCCGCGCTCGAAGGCCCCCGGCGCGCGGGACTCGCGCTCGTCGGAGAGGTCCTCCTCCTCCGTCTGGAGTCTCCTCCCGGCGTCGAGCAGTCGGTGGAAGAGCCGCTCCTGGCGCTCCATCGTCTCGGGAGCGAGGCGACCCCGGGCCAGCGCCTCGGCAACCGCCTCGGCTTCCGCCGCCAGCCTGCTCAGGTCGCCGAGCGCCTCCTCCTCCACGTCCTCCTGCCTGGAGAGCTCCTCCAGCTCGTCGGCCAAGGACTGCTGCTCCTCCGCCAGCGCCTCGAGCTGCTCTCTCAGCGCCCGCTCACCCAGTTGGAGCGGGGTGAGCTGGCCGGTCCGGTCGACCATGTCCCCCTGCTGCTGGGCCAGCTCCTCGAGCTGCTCGGAGGCCTCCCCACCGCCCTCCCCCCGCTGACCCGCCATCTGCTCCGCACCGGCGAGGGCCAGGAGCGCGACCTGGTTGAGGTCGTCCACCGCCTGGGCAGCCGCCACCTCGGGTGCCGGTCCCGTCGGCCTCCGGCTCTCCAGCGCCTGGATGGTCCTCTGCAGCGATTCCATGGCGTGCCCCATCTGCGCCGCCAACGCCTGGTTCGATGCCAGGATCCCCTCGGCCGACTCCTGGAGCGTCTGGGCGAGGTTTCGCACACCCTGCCCGAGCGACGCCTCGTCGCCCCGCATCGCGGCGAGCGCTTCGGGCGGAGCCCCCGCCATGCTCCTCCGCAGCTCGGTCTGCCTTCGCGCAAGCGCAAGCGCGTCGTCGGCAGCGCGGAGGAGCGCTTCGAGCGCCGCCCGGGCCATTTGCTCCGCCATCCGCTGGTGGGCCTGCTCCAGCTGCGCCGCGGCCTCCTCCATCCGGTCGGCGGCCTGGTCCGCCTTCTCGCCGGCCTCCGCCTGCTCGCCCCGGCGCGCCCGCTCCCGCGCCTCGCCCATCCGCTCCTGGGCCTGACGGGCCCGCTCACGCGCCTCTTCCACTCCCCGTGCCGCGCCGGCCTCGTCCATCTTCTCCAGACTCCTCCCGAGGCTGTCCATGCGGGCCTGCACGTCCCCTGCATCCTTCTCCAGCGCGGCCTGCTGCTCGATGCGAAGCTCCGGCCGGTCCCCCTCCTCCATGGCGCCGGCGAGGGCCCGCTCCTTACGCGCCACATCCTCCACCTCCCCCAGCGTCGCCCGGAACTCCTGGTCCACGGCGGCCCGGCGGAAGCGCTCCAGGGACCGCTCCAGCCGCTCGCGCAGGCCCTCCTGCTCCTCGGCCAGCTTCCGGAGGGACCCGTTGGCATCTCGTCCGTTCCCACGCTCCAGCTCCGCCGCCAGATCCTCCAGGCGCTCGGCGAGCCGCTCACCTGCGATCTGTTCGAGGAGCCTCCGGAGCTCGTCGAGGTCCGCGCGCAGCTCGGGGTCGGCCTGGCCGGCATCCTCCAGCGCCCGCTGCAGCGCCTCCAGCTCCGAGCGGAGCGAGTCCACCTCGGAGGAGAGCTCCGCCTGACCCTCCAGCGCCCTGCGCACCTCCTCCGCCTCCTCGAAGCCCATCTCCCCCTGCGCGTCGGGCGACCCTGGGCGCCCGCTGTCCGAAGGGCGGGCAGCAGCGGCCCGCTGCAGGTCCCGCGTGTCCTCGGCGTTCCGCTGGGCCTCCGACGCCAGCTCCTCGAGCCTCTCCGCCAACTCCCCGAGGAGGCCTTCGGCCCCGCGGCGCAGCGCCGAGGCGTCGGGCATGAGGAGCGCATACTCCCGCGAGCGTCCCGTCTGCGCCTGGGGGGCGTTGTCCACCGCCTGCGCGAAGTACCTCACCTCGTCTCCGGGAAGGAGCTCCCACCCGGAGAGGTCCAGGAGCGGGCGCGCCAGCGCCGCTCTGGTCCCTCCCAGGTCCAGGGCTTGCACAACCGGCTCCCGGGACTCGCCGCGGGCGGTGACCCGCCAGGCCACCAGCTCGAGGCGCCGCAGACCATGGTCATCCCTCGCCTCCAGGATGAGCGGCTGCCTCAGGGACAGGGCCAGCGTCGTGTCCCGCCCCGGGAGGGGGATGGTGACCTCCGGCGTCGCGTCGCTCACCAGCCGGACTTCGAGCGGGTCCGGGAGCGACACCGGCTCCCCCCCGGCATCGTCGAGGAAGCTCCACGCGTAGATGCCGCTCCGCTCGGGGCGCCACACGCCCTCGAAGCTGCCCCCGTCCACCGCCAGCTCCATCGCAGGGGTGCCATCCGCTCCCAGCAGGGCCGCCCGCGACAGGTCTCTGCTCGCCCTCCCCTCCACGACGAGGCGGGTGCCCTCGGGGAGGTTCAGCGGCGGCACCATGCCCCGGTGCTCCTCCGGCGGGATGCCCGTGTGCGGCGGATACTCCACCTGCACCCTCAGGTCGCCGAGGAAGAGCGGGTCCACGGGGATCAGGTGGAACGTCTCCGATGCAGCGCCGTCCGGCGTGTGGGCCTGGTACTCCACGGCGGCCGACACCGTGTGGAAGACCTTCACGCCCACGCCGTCGTGCAGGGCCAGGATCTCCACCCTGGGCACATCCCCAGCGACCAGCCAGGCAAGCTCGGCGGTGGTGCGCCCGGTGGCCTCCACCCTCACCTCCACGTCCGATCCGCGGGGGACCTCCACCGAGCCCGGGCTCACCGAGAGCGGCGGTAGGACGGCTTCCGCCAGGACTCGAAGGGGGGACGACAGCCCCCCCCACGCCCGCGCAGCACGGGCGGGAGCGGCCACGGCCAGCAAGCAGAGCACAGCCGCAACAGCGGCCAGTGCGACCCAGCCCCTGCGCACCCAACGGCCGACGTCCGTGCCCAAGGAGCCTGCGAGCCCGGGGGCCGGCCCCTCCAGGGCGTGCGAGGCCTCGGCGGCGGCCCGCTCCGCAAGCGCCTCCGACAATCCGCCCGGGACCGAGCGGCTCAACTCCAGGGCCCCCTGCACCAGCCCGGGCCGGAGCCCCGTCGACTCCTCCAGGGCACGCGCCACCGGCCCCTCGGCCAGCCGGCGGCGCACCAGCCCCAGGACGCCATGGGCGAGGACGGCGAGGACGGCGAGCGCGCCCAGGTCCAACCCCAGGGGGAGCACGCTTCCCTGCCGCCACCCCGCAGGGCCGGCCAGCAGCCAAGCCGCAGCAAATGCCGAACCCACGACCGCCCCTCCCCAGAGCCCCGCCGCCAGGAACACGCGCCGGGCCAGGTGGGCTCGCACCGCCCCGACCTTCCCCGCGAGGCGCTCGCCGGCCGGGCTCATGGGACGTTCTGCCCCAGCGCGAACACGAACAGGTTCACGCCCATGCGGAGCGCCTGCTCACGGATCTGGGGCGGATCGTCGTGCACGTCCGGATCCTCCCACCCATCCCCGAGGTCGGACTCGTAGCTGTAGAAGACCACCAGGCGCCCCCCTCGGAAGATGCCGAAGGCCTGGGGCGCCTTCCCGTCGTGCTCGTGCACCTTCGGGAGCCCCTGGGGGAAGTCGTACACCGCGTGGAAGACCGGGTGGTCCGTCGGGACCTCGGTGAGGGGATCCTCGGGGAAGACCTCGGCCATCTCCGCCCGGAAGGATGCATCCAGTCCGTAGTTGTCGTCGGCGTGCAGGAATCCGCCGGCGTCCAGGTGGCGGCGGAGCGCGGCTCGCTCCGCCGCGGAGAAGCGCACGTTCCCGTGCCCGGTCATGTACAGGTACGGATGGTCCCGGAGCCCCGGGTCCAGGAGGGAGACGGTGGCCTCCCGGGTCCGGGCGGGGATCCCGGTCCGCTCCCGGATCGCCGCCAGCACGTTCGGGAGGGACGACGGATTGGCGTACCAGTCCCCTCCCCCCTCGTACCGCAGGCGGGCGATGGTGACGGAGTCGGCGGCGGTCGCGGGCACGGGCGGGGACGCCACGGCCAGCGCCAGGAGGAAGAGGGGGATCATCCAGTGGGGGTCAGCCTCGCGCGGTTTCCTGGACGATACGGTATGCCGTGTTCCGTGGAAGGGCGAGCCTCGAGGCCACCTCGCGGGCGGCGGCGCTGGGGTGGCTCCCTCCGTCCAGCAACACGCGGGCCAGGGCGCGGGCCTCCGACTCCAGGTCGGCGGCGTCGGGCGCGCCCGCCTCGTCGGGACCGACCACCACCGACACCTCCCCCCGGGGCGGACGCTGGCCGAAGTGGTCGGCGGCGCCGGCGAGGGTGCCCCGGAACCACTCCTCGTGGAGCTTGGTGAGCTCCCGCCCCACGGCGACGCGCCGCTCCCCGCCGCAGAGCCCGGCCAGATCCTCCAACAGGCGCACGAGCCTCTGGGGCGACTCGAAGATCACCACGCTCTCCCGCGAGGCCGCGACCCGCTCCAGGAGGAGGGCACGCTCAGGCCCCTTCCGCTCCGGGAACCCCAGGAAGGTGAAACGCTCCGAGGGGAGGCCCGATCCCACCAGCGCCGCCAGCACCGCCGAAGGCCCGGGAATGGGAATCACGTCGTGTCCGGCCGCCGCCACCGCGTCCACCAGGCGCCCGCCCGGGTCCGACACGAGCGGGGTTCCCGCGTCGGACACCAGCGCCAGGTCCTCGCCGGCGTCGAGCCAGCCCAGGACGCGGCGCACCCGCTCCGCCTCGTTGTGCGCGTGCAGGGAGACCAGGGGCGCGGTAGCTCCCGCGTGCGCCGCCAGGATCCGGGTCCGCCGCGTGTCCTCCGCAAGGATCCGGGCCGCCGAGCGGAGCGTCTCGGCGGCCCGGGGGCTCAGATCCCCGAGGTTCCCGATGGGGGTGCTGACGATGAAGAGGGTGGACACCTAACAGGTCGCTGAAGAGTGGGGGCACACCGCGACCCGTGCTGCGCACGGGTGCCCCCGGACGCCACGGCCCGACCACGCTTGCGCGTGGTGCCCCCTAGGCGGAGCGACGGGCCGAGCGGAGCGAGACCGCCGAGCGCAGCGAGGCAACGCATAGCCGTAGCTACGTCGAGGAGCGCCAACGACGGGGTAACAACGCGAAGCGTGGTAACAGGGCGCAAGCCCTGTCGGGCCGTGCCGCCGTAACCCACACCCACGCCAGATCATATCATCCATGGTGTTGGGCGCATGGGGGTTTCGCGACAAGCGCTTCGCGCTTGTTGACCG
>JBFYZE010000513.1:0-7277 GCA_041309665.1 Gemmatimonadales bacterium
GGACCCGGAGCCCTGCCGCTCGAGTCCCCTGAGGGCTCTCCACTTCCTTCAACGCGCTGACGACGATGGCCTCCAAGTTCGAAGGCTTCGATTTCTACGACATGGACTCCCTCCTCTCCGAGGAGGAGCGGATGATCCGCGACACCTTGCGGGCGTGGGTGGAGGACCGCCTCATGCCCATCATCGGCGACGCCTACATCAACCACCGCATGCCGACGGAGCTCATCCCGGAAATGGGCGAGTTGGGCATGCTGGGCGCCAATCTCCCCGAGGAGTACGGCTGCGCCGGGCTGAACAACGTGGCCTACGGCCTCATCATGCAGGAGTTGGAGCGGGGCGACTCCGGGATCCGCTCTTTCGCCTCCGTGCAGGGCGGCCTGGTCATGTACCCGATCAACGCGTGGGGGTCGGACGAGCAGAAGACGACCTGGCTCCCCAAGCTGGCCTCGGGGGAGGCGGTGGGGTGCTTCGGCCTCACCGAGCCCGACTTCGGCTCGAACCCGGGGGGCATGATCACCCGCGCCGAGAAGACCGCCGACGGCTGGATCCTCAACGGCGCCAAGATGTGGATCACCAACGCCTCACTGGCTGACATCTCGGTGATCTGGGCGCAGACCGGCGCCCTCGGGGACACCAGCGCCATCCGCGGCTTCCTCGTGCCCAAGGGGACGCCGGGCCTCACCGCGAAGAACCAGAAGGGGAAGCTCTCCCTCCTGGCCTCGGACACCAGCGAGATCGCCATCGAGGACGTTCGCGTCCCCGACGACGCGATCCTCCCCGGCACAACGCAGGGGCTCAAGCATCCCCTCATGTGTCTCACCCAGGCGCGCTACGGGATCGCCTGGGGTGCCGTGGGGGCGGCCATGGCGTGCCTGCACGAGGCGCTGTCGTACTCCAAGGAGCGGGTCATGTTCGGGGGGCCCATCGGGGGCAAGCAGCTCCAGCAGGCCCGCCTGGCCGAGATGCTCACGGGAATCACCCAGGGGCAGCTCCTCGTGCTCCAGCTGGGCCGGCTCAAGGACCGGGGGACCATGACCCCCTACCAGGTGTCCCTGGCCAAGCGGGCGACCGTGGACATGGCGTGCGAAGTGGCCCGGGAGGCACGCCGTCTGCTGGGCGCGAACGGCATCCTGGTCGAGTACCATTCCATGCGCCACATGGCCAACCTGGAGTCGGTGTACACGTACGAGGGCACGCACGACATCCACTCGCTGATCCTCGGCCACACGCTGACCGGGATCCCGGCCTATTGAGCTTCCTCCGGCGTGTCGCGCACGCGGGGGGAATCCCGACAAGCCCGATGGGAAAGCCCCCCCATGCGCGGAAGTGCGCGCCGTGGTACCATCCCACGGGATGATGTCCGTATACCTACGGAGCTGACGAATGAGGATTCCTTCGAGCCAGGCCCTGGTGTCCCTGCTCGCGCTCGCGCTCTTCCCCCTCGCCGCCTGCGTGGACGAGAAGGTCGTCTTCGAGGAGCCCGCCGACGATCCGGGCGAGGTCCCCTCCGCAGCCGCCGGATTCGTGGGTTATTCAGGCCACGACGCGCAGCTCACGTACTGCGGCACCTGCCACGTGGAGAAGCAGGCCGAGTGGCTGAAGACGCTCCACTCCAAGGCCTGGAGCGCCCTCCAGGCGAGCGGGCACGCGGAGGCATCCTGCGAGGCGTGCCACTCCACCAACGAGCTCGGGAACGCGGCCACGAAGCCTTCGGGCTACACCGCGACCAAGGACAAGCGCTACGAGGACGTCCAGTGCGAGGCGTGCCACGGCGCGGGCCTCCAACACATCGCGGCTCCGTCGAAGTCCAACATCCCCAAGGCTCCCCTGGCCGCCGGCACCGCGCTCACGACGGGGTGCGGGGAGTGCCACCGCAGCACCATGACGCCCCAGCTCGAGGAGTGGGCCGCTTCGCGGCACTCGCGTCTGAGCGCGCTGGGATCGAGCGCCGCGTGCACGGCCTGCCACTCGGGGGACGGCGCGCTCAAGGCCTGGGGCGTGGACACGGACTTCGCGGAGAAGCAGCCCATCGCCACCGGCGCCGTCGCGGTGACGTGCGCCGTGTGCCACGACCCCCACGGGAGCACCCACGACGCCGGCCTCCGTTTTCCGGTGAACACCGCCGGCCTGGCCACGAACCTGTGCATGCGCTGCCACCAGGAGCGCCCGGGCGCCGACTTCTCCGGGATGCCCCATGCGGCGCAGGGCCCCATTCTCCTCGGCGACGCCGGATGGCGCCCGGCCTCCCTGCAGGGGAAGATCGCGGCCACGCACGGGATCGTGGCCTCCAACCCAGGCCTGTGCGTGACCTGCCACGCCGCGCCCCGCCAGGTGAAGGATGCCGCGGGGGCCATCACGTTCCGCGACACCGGCCACCGCTTCTGGGCCACGCCCTGCGTGGACGCCTCCGGGAAGCCGCTGTCCGCATCCGGATGCGCCGACAGCCAGCGCGACTACCGGTCGTGCACCGGTGCCGGGTGCCACGGCACCCAGGACGTCGCCCGGGCGTCGGTGGCGCGTGCCGACGCGCGCACCGCCCAGCTCGTCGCGGAGCTCGCGGCGCTCCTGGCCAAGGTCCCGGCCTCCGAGTTCAACTCGGGGGACGGGCGGACCAGCGCCGGTGAAGGCTCGCGGTACAACCGTGAGCTGGCGCTCACGAACGGCGCCACGCTCCACAATCCGTTCCTCATCGAGAAGCTGCTCATCGGGAGCATCAACGAGCTGAAGAGGGTCTACGGCATCCAGGGCTCCAGCGACGTGAGTCTGCTGCCCGTGCTGGGCAAGGCAGGAAACTGAGGTCGTGGTGGTGGACCGCGTCCTGGGTGCGCTCGTACGCCTCCCGGAGCGGCTGGCCGAGTGGGCCGGCAACCTCTCCGCACCCGCGCTGGGCGCCGTGGGCGTCCTCGTGATGGCCGGGGTGGGGGCGGGCGGCTACTACGCGTACCGGACCTACGACTACGTCCAGCACGACAACGACTTCTGCATGTCGTGCCACCTCATGCAGGAGCCGGCGGACCTCTTCGCCGCCAGCGCCCACGCCGGGCTCGGCTGCAAGGCGTGCCATCAGCCCACGCTCATGGCGCGCAGCCAGATGGCGCTCACGCAGATCGTGGAGAACCCGGAGGAGATCGCCGTACACGCCGAGGTGCCCAACGAGCTGTGCGCCGGCTGCCACATCGAGGGCGACCCGGAGCGGTGGCGCCTCGTCGCCTCTTCGGCTGGGCACAAGGCCCACCTGGAATCCGACGACCCGGTGCTGGAGGGCCTCCAGTGCGTCGAGTGCCATGCCACGTCACTCCACGAGTTCGCGCCCGTGGACAAGACGTGCGCCCAGGCGGGGTGCCACGAGGACAAGAAGATCCTCCTGGCGGGGATGAGCGACCTCACCATCCACTGCTCGGCGTGCCACAACTTCCTGGCGCCGGTGGGTGCGGCGGCCGCAGGTGCCTCGCCGGGCAGCGGGGAGTCGGCCCTCCTGCCGGGCCGGGACGAGTGCTTCAGCTGCCACACGATGCGCTCGCTCGTGACGATGCCGGAGCCGGATCCGCACCAGGGGCTCTGCTCGGCGTGCCACAACCCCCACGAACAGACGACGCCGGCCGAGGCGGTCGAGTCCTGCGCCGACTCCGGGTGCCACACCCAGGCCGCCGACCTCTCGCCCAAGCACAAGGGCATGCAGCCCGGGGTCCTGGAGAACTGCACCTACTGCCACAAGGCCCACGACTTCAAGGTGGACGGCGGTCGCTGCACCGACTGCCACCAGGACCTGGACATGGACAGCCCCTCGGTCCTGCCCCGCCTGCATCCCGACACGACGACCGCGCCCCGTGGCGGGCGGGTGGGCTCCGCCCTCCACCTCCCCGCCACCATGCCGGGGCGCGTCCACAACTCCATGCCGAGTCCCCGCCGGGCGGGGAGGGAGGCGAATCCATGAGCGGCCGGGTCCGGGACCCGAGGCCCGAGCGGGGGCGCTCCACGGCGTTCCCGTCCCTCCTGCTGGCCGTCCTGCTCCTCGCGGGAGCTCCGGGCTCCCTCCTCGGGCAGGGCGTGCGCGGGTGGGTGGGGACCACCATCCAGGTGGTGGAGCTGCGCCCCTATGGGCAGGACACCGTTCCCCGGTACGGGGTCGTCACGGACTCGCTGGGCCGGACGTGGTCCGGGAACCGGCAGGTCTCCTGCTTCGCCGGTGACTTCTGCACGGCCTACCGGGCGCTGGAGAAGGAGCAGCTCGTGGCCGCCACCCAGGACGTGAGCTTCACCGCCTGGGGATTCGGGCTGGAGGGGCTGAGCTTCACCGCTCTGCTCCGCGGTCGGGCCCACGCCGGCAGCGACCTGCTCTGGCCCCGCTCCGACGACGCCTTCGACGCGCTCCTCGGCTATGCCCAGCTCCAGCACGGAGCCTTCCGTTTCCGCCTGGGACGCCAGGAGGTCCGCTCGGGGCTCGGGTTCCCCTCCTTCGACGGGGGGAGCGTCGCCTACGCCACCGGCTCGACGCAGGTGGAGGCGTACGGTGGTCGCAGCCTGGCCCGGGGCCTGCGCGAGCCCGCCAACGAGGCGCTCAAGGGTGTGGAGGACTTCTTCGTGGACGAGGGCGCGCGCCTCTTCGGCGCGTCGCTGCGCAAGCGCCTGGACGGAGCCGTGTTCACGGCCCGCTACCACAGGGAGATCCTCGCGGACCGCTCCAATCTGGTGGGCGAGCGCGCCTCGGTGGACGTGGTGACGTCCATCCCCCACTTCCGCCTCACCGGCGCCATGGACTACGACCTGGGCCGGGATCGCCTGGGGAAGAGCCACATCACCGTCGGCCTCCCCCTCGAGGGCGGCCGCGTGCTGGTGGAGGCCACGGCCCGGCGCTACGTCCCCTACTTCCAGATGAACACCATCTGGGGCTTCTTCGACCCGGTCTCCTACTCCGAGCTCGAACTGCGCGGGAGCTGGTCGCGGGGCGCGGCGTTGGGCGTCTGGGCCTCGGCGGGCCGCCGCTCGTACGGGGATACCGACACGCAGGTGCTGCTGGGGCCCCTCACCGACACCGGGTGGCGCGGCAACCTGGGCGCGCGCTGGCAGATGGCGCCGGGGTGGACGGTGGACGGCTCGTACCGCCTCGAGTGGGGACCGGGCGCGTTCCTCAGCTCCGGCGACGTGGCGCTGCGCTACACGGCGTGGGAGCGCCTCGCGCTGTCCCTCTCGGGCACCTCGTTCCAGCAGATCGAGGAGTTCCGCGTGGGGGACGGCCGCGCCCTGGGCGGCGGCCTCTCCTTCGACCTCGCGGTCACCGACCGGACGTCGTTCGCGGGCGGGATGTCGGTGCTCAGGCACCGGGACGGGGGGAGCGTGTTCACGAGCCCCTGGAATCAGACGCGCGGCTGGGCCTCCCTGCGCATCGCCATCGGAGAGGATCCCGGGCTCGCGAACCGCAGGAGGGTCCGATGACCCCGCGCCGAGGTGACATGGGGAAGGCCCGCCGGACCGGGCTCCGGGCGGCGGTGGCCGTGACGGTGGCCGGCCTTGCGATGGGGGTCGCCTTCGCGGCCGCCGGGCGCCAGCAGGCCAACTTCCCCCACGACTACCACAGCGGGCTCTTCCCGCTCTGCACCGGGTGCCACGAGGGCGTCCCGTCGGGCGACCGCTCGACGTTCTATCCCGGCCCCGAGCTGTGCGCCGAGTGCCACGACGGCGACGTCATGGACCCGGTGGCCTGGAAGGAGGCCACCCCCCGCCTGGACAACGTGCGCTTCTCCCACGACGTGCACGCATCGTACCTGGCGGACTTCGACGATCCCGCGCAGCCGTGCGAGGCCTGCCACGTGCCCCAGGGCAAGAACCGCATGGCGGTCTCCGCCCAGGTCCAGGTGGGCACGTGCATCTCCTGCCATGCCCACGAGGCCCGGGACCACATGGTGGACGCCGCGTGCGCCACCTGCCACGTCCCGCTCGCCGAGTCCGGGTTCGCGCGCACGCGCATCGAGGCGTTCGAGGCTCCAGCGGACCACGCCGGGGAGTCGTTCCTGGGCGGCGGCCACGGCCTGGATGCGGGGAAGAACCTGGCCCGCTGCGCGACCTGCCACACCGCCGACCGGTGCGTGGGCTGCCACGTGGACCCGGATCGTCCGGAGATCGCGCGGCTCGCGTTCGCCCCCGAGGGGATGGACCTCCCTCCCGCCCAGGCCCGGTACAGCGTGCCGGCCACGCACGAGAGCGACGGGTGGATGGGGGAGCACGGGGCACAGGCGTCCAGGACTGCGTGCGCGACCTGCCACGCGGTCGAGGACTGCAAGGCGTGCCACATCACGCCGTACCCCGCCGCCCTCACGGCTCTGCCGTCCCGGGCGGAGGCGCGGGCTCCCGGCGTCGGCGTCGCCCCGGACGCCCCCGCGAGCCACGAGAGCTTCTTCTTCCTGGAGATCCACTCCGTGCTGGCCGCCGGCGAGCCGGCCTCGTGCAGCACCTGCCACGTGGAGTCGTTCTGCGTGGAGTGCCACGACGGACCCGTGGGCGGCGGCTACCACCCGACGGGCTTCGTGGCCCGACACGCCGCGTCCGCCTTCGGGCGCGAGACGGAGTGCGCCAACTGCCACGACACCCAGGTGTTCTGCCGCGAGTGCCACGTCCAGGTCGGCCTGGCGAGCGTGGGGCGTCTGGGGCCCGGGTACCACGAGGGAGGCGCGGTGTGGCTCCTCCGCCACGGCCAGGCGGCCCGGCAGAACCTGGAGAGCTGCACCACCTGTCACCAGCAGAACGACTGCACCCAGTGCCACGGCGTGCTGGGCGCGTTCAAGATCAGCCCGCATGCGCGGGATTTCGACCCGGAGCGGGCCTGGGAGCAGAGCCCCCGGACCTGCCTCGCCTGCCACATCAGGAACCCCCTGCAAGGGAGGACGCCGTGAGCGCGAAGCACGGTCTGGCCCTCATGCTGCTCGTGGTCGCCTCGTCCACGTGCAAGCCGGCGGAGGCACCGCCCGCCGAGGCCCCACGGGTCCAGGAAGCCGCCCCGCCGGCACAGGACCCCATCTCCCCCGAGGCGGCGGCCCAGCTCGACAGCGGCAGCACGGCCTTCCGGGCCGACGACTTCGCCGGGGCGCTGGCCCATTACACGAAGGCCACGGAGCTGGTCCCGGACCTGGCTGCGGCCTGGTTCGGGGTGTTCATGGCCCAGGAGGCGCTGGGGAACCCCCAGGCGGCTCAGGACGCGCTGGCTAAGACCCAGGCGCTGGAGCCCGGCACCGACCTGGCCCACCCGACGGCGCGGGACACGGCTCGGTGAGCGCCGTCTTCGG
>JBFYZE010000514.1:0-13198 GCA_041309665.1 Gemmatimonadales bacterium
GCGGATGCGCTCGCTGGCGTCCTTGTTCTGCATCTTCAGCGTGGTCAGGTCGAGCTTCGTGAAGTTGATCTCGTCGATCATCTCCTTCGTCAGCTTCGTGCCCTCGTCCATGACCGGCTGGACCGTCCCCTTCTTGAGCATGAGCGACACGATCTGGCGCTGCAGGATGTCACGCAGCTCCTCGTCCCGGGCCTCGGAGATCCGCTGGATCTCCTCGCGCTCCAGGTTGCGGAACTCGCCGATCTTGGCCCCGTGCTCCTTCTCCAGGAGCGGGTCGTCGATGCGGCGGGAGAAGATCTTCACGTCGATGACCGTGCCGCTCATGCCCGGAGGCACGCGCAGCGACGAGTCCTTCACGTCCTTGGCCTTCTCGCCGAAGATCGCGGTGAGCAGCTTCTCCTCGGGGGACAGCTCGGTCTCCCCCTTCGGCGTGATCTTGCCCACCAGGATGTCGCCGCTCTTCACCCGCGCGCCGATGCGCACGAGGCCGCGCTCGTCCAGGTCGACGAGGCTCTCCTCGGCGACGTTCGGGATCTCGCGCGTGATCTCCTCCATCCCCCGCTTGGTGTCGCGGACGTGGAGCTCGAGTTCCTGGATGTGGATGGAGGTGAAGACGTCGTCCTTGACCAGCTTCTCGCTGATGACGATGGCGTCCTCGTAGTTGTATCCGTACCAGGGCATGAACGCGACCAGGACGTTGCGGCCCAGGGCCAGCTCGCCGTTGTCGGTGCTGGGACCGTCGGCGATGATGTGGCCCGGCTGGACCTCCTCGCCCACCCGCACCAGGGGCCGCTGGTTGATGGCCGTGTCCTGGTTGGTCCGCCAGAACTTCTTCAGGCGGTACCGATCAAACTGGGCCAGCTTGGCCAGCGGCTGGTCGGCGCTTCCCGCCTTCACGGACCCGGTGTCCACCACCACCTCGTCGGCGGTGACGTGCACCACGCTGCCGCCCCGGCGCGCCGTGATCACGGCGCCCGAGTCGGTGGCGACCTTGGCCTCCAGCCCCGTGCCCACCAGGGGGGCATCCGGGTACAGGAGCGGCACGGCCTGACGCTGCATGTTCGAGCCCATGAGGGCCCGGTTGGCGTCGTCGTGCTCGAGGAAGGGGATGAGCGCGGCGGCCACCGAGACCAGCTGGTCGGGCGCCACGTCCATGTAGTCGATCTGGTCCGGGCGCAGCAGCGGGAAGTCGTCGCGCTCACGGCACAGCACGAACTCGTTGCGGAACGATCCGTCGTCGTTGAGGGGAGCGTTGGCCTGCGCGATGGCCTCCTCCTCCTCCTCGTTGGCCGACAGCCATTCGATCTTGTTGGTGACCTTGCCCTTCACGACCTTCCGGTAGGGCGTCTCGATGAAGCCCAGCTCGTTGATGCGCGAGTGGCAGGTCAGCGACGTGATCAGCCCGATGTTGGGACCCTCGGGCGTCTCGATGGGGCACATCCGCCCGTAGTGCGAGTAGTGCACGTCGCGGACCTCGAAGCCCGCGCGCTCGCGGGTGAGGCCGCCGGGGCCGAGCGCCGACAGGCGGCGCTTGTGGGTCATCTCGGCCAGCGGATTCGTCTGATCCATGAACTGGCTGAGCTGGCTGGACCCGAAGAACGCCTGGATGACCGCGGACACCGTCCGGGCGTTCACCAGGTCGTCGATGTTGATCTTCTCCGGGTCCGTGTTGATGGACATCCGCTCCTTGACCAGGCGCGCCATGCGCGACAGGCCCACGGAGAACTGGTTGGCGATGAGCTCGCCCACCGTGCGGATGCGCCGGTTACCCAGATGGTCGATGTCGTCGGTGTAGCCGCGGCCCTCGTTCAGGTCGATGAGGTGGCGGACGATGGCGACGAAGTCGTCCTTCGTGAGCACCGTCATCCCCTTGGGGATGCCCAGGCCCAGGCGCTGGTTGATCTTGTACCGGCCCACCCGGCCGAGGTCGTACCGCTTCGGGCTGAAGAACACCCGGTCCAGGGCCGTGCGCGCCGTCTCGACGTTGGGGGCCTCGCCCGGGCGCAGCAGCGAGTAGATGGCGAAGAGGGCGTCCTCCTCGCTCTCGGTGGGGTCCTTCTTGATGGTGTTCTTCACCAGCGGGCTCTCGCCGCGCGTGGCCTGGCGATTGCTCTGGTAGATCTTGACCTTCTTGACAGCCAGACGCTCGAGGATGCCCATGACCTCGTCGTCGATCTCGTCGGCCTCCTCCACCAGAACCTCTCCGGTGTCGGGGTCGACGATCTCCTCCGCGATGACCCGTCCCAGGAGATCCGACTTCGCCTTGTCGTCGGCCTTGGCCAGCTTGACCTCGGCGACGTCGTAGAAGAGCCGGAAGATGTCGGCGTCGGTGGAGTACCCGAGCGCACGCAGCAGCGCCGTGGCCGGGAACTTCTTCTTCTTGTCGATGTGGACGTAGCAGATGTCGTTGATGTCGATGGTGAACTCGACCCACGACCCTCGGAAGGGGATGATTCGAGCGCTGTAGAGCTTCGACCCGTTGTGGTGGATGCTCTCCTCGAACACCACTCCGGGGGACCGGTGCAGCTGGCTCACCACGACGCGCTCGGCGCCGTTGATGATGAAGGTGCCCAGCTCGGTCAGGAGGGGAAGGTCACCGAGGTAGACCTCCTTCTCGATGATGTCCTTGGGCCGGCGAGGCGTGCCCTTCTTGGCACCTTCCTCGAGGATCTCCCAGACGATGAGCCTCAGCGTGGCCTTGAGGGGCGCCGCGTAGGTCATGTCGCGCTCGATGCACTCCTCCACGGAGTACTTCGGCTCGCCCAGGGCCGCCGACACGTACTCGAGGGTGAAGTTCTCGTTGACGTCGGAGATCGGGAAGATCTCCGCGAACACCCGGTCGAGACCGAAATCCCACTGGTTCTCCGGGTCGACGTCGGCCTCCACGAGCTTCTCGAAGGAGCGGAGCTGGACGTCCAGGAGATTCGGCATCGGCATCACCGAATGGAGCTTGGCGAAGCTCAGGATCGGCCGATTGTCTTTGCGCAGTTCCAACGTGTGTCCCCCTTGCGGTGCGCCCGCGCTGGGCGGGTACCGGGCGTCTGGGTTCTACCTGGGACCTACCACGGACCAAGCGCGTGAATCCCCGAACCACGGGCACTCCCCCCTGAAGGGGGCGCCCGTGGCGGGGACCCTCGCGGCTGGCCCTGTGACACCGCAGCCTCCGCGGTGCACGGGGATCCGGATTGTTTGCCGTCCTGTCACGGATCGGCGCGCCTCCGGTTCCTTCTACTTCAGCGTGACGGCGGCGCCGGCCTCTTCCAGCTTCGCCTTCATGGCCTCGGCGTCGGCCTTGGAGACACCTTCCTTGACCGTCCCCGGAGCGCCATCCACCAGGTCCTTGGCCTCCTTGAGGCCCAGCCCGGTGAGCTCGCGGACGACCTTGATCACCTGGATCTTCTTGTCCCCGGCGCTGGTGAGGACCACGTCGAACGTGTCCTTCTCCTCGACGGGCGCCGCGGCGTCACCGCCGCCGGCGGCCACGGCCACCGGAGCGGCCATCGCCTGGACGTTGAACTTCGTCTTGAAGGCCTCAACGAACTCCGAGAGCTCGAGCACCGTCATGTTGCCGATCGTGTCGAGCAGCTCCTCGTGCTTCGTCGCCATGGTACCGCTTCTCCTGAGTCTTTTCCGGCCTTTGCCGGCGATTGGGTTGACCCTGTCTCGTTCACCAGGGACGCGCCCGCGTCCCATGCCACTGCCCGGGAACCGGGCGCTTAACCGCCTTCTCCCTGCCGCTTCTCGCGAAGCGCGTCGATCAGGCCGGCCATCTCCTGCAGCTTCGCCTCCAGCGCCATGGCGAGCATGGCGGTCGGCGCGGACATGGCGCCGGCCAGCTCGGCCAGGAGCTGCTCCCTCGGCGGAAGCTTCGCCAGCCGGGCGATCTGCTCGGGCTGGAGCACCTTCTTCTCCAGGATCCCCAGCTTGAACGCCGGCTTCTTGTCGTGATCCTTCGCGAAATCCGTCAGGGCCTTGGCCGGCGCGACCACGTCGCCGTAGCCGAGGACCATGCCCGTGGGCCCGTCCAGATCCTCGAAGATGTTCGGGAGCTCCGTCTGGCTGAACGCCAAGCGGGCCAGGCGGTTCTTCACCACCACGTACTCGGCCCCCGAGGCCCGCAGCGACCGGCGGAGCTTGGTGATGGACTTCACCGACAGGCCGGTGAAGTCGGTGAGGTAGACCACCGGAGCGCGACTGATCCGCTCCCGCAGATCCTCCACGAAGGACGCCTTCTCGGTGCGATTCATCGTCACGCCCTCCGGTAGAGGTTCGGGTCGATGTGCACGCCGGGGCCCATCGTGCTGGACACCGTCACGCTCTTCACGTACGTGCCCTTGGCCGAAGACGGCTTGGCGCGGACGATCTGGTCCATGAACGAGGTCAGGTTGTCGCGCAGCTGCTCCGTCGAGAAGGAGACCTTCCCGATGGGGGCGTGCACGTTCCCCGTCTTGTCCACGCGGAACTCGATCTTGCCGGCCTTGATCTCCTTCACCGCCCGACCCACCTCGAGGGTGACGGTGCCGGACTTGGGTGTCGGCATGAGGCCCCGGGGACCGAGGACGCGGCCCAGGGGGCCCACCTTGCCCATCAGGTCGGGCGTGGCGACGGCCACGTCGAAATCGAGCCAGCCGCCCTTGATCTTCTCGATGAACTCCACGCCCACGAAGTCGGCGCCGGCCTCCTCGGCCTCCTTGGCCTTCTCTCCCTGGGCGATGACCAGGACGCGGACCGTCTTGCCGGTGCCGTGGGGGAGGACCACGGTGCCACGCACCACCTGGTCCGCCTTGCGGGGATCCACCCCGAGTCGCGCCGCGATCTCGACGGTCTCGTCGAACTTCGCGAACGCCAGCTCCTTGACGAGCTTCACCGCCTCGTCAGGAGCGAACTTGACGCCTACCGGCACCGCGGAGCGGGCGGCGGCGAAGCGCTTGCCTAGTTTTGTCATCCCGTTTGAACCGTCTCGTGTGCCCTCCCACCGCTGGCGGTTCTCAGACGGTGGTACGCGGGTGGGTGATATGGTCGGCGTCGTTTCCGGGGCTTGCTCGAGACGCTTCGCGATGTCGCGCGCCCCGGAATCGCCGCCGCCCTGACCACCCCATGTGACCGGCTGGGAACCGCCCCCAGGGGACGGAGAACGGCCGGTCCTCACTACACTTCACCTCAAACAGCGTGCTGCTCAGGCCTCGATCTCGACCCCCATGGAGCGCGCCGTGCCGGCGATCATCTTCATGGCCGCGTCCACGTCGTTCGCGTTCAGGTCGGGCATCTTCGTCTCGGCGATCTCGCGGAGCTTCGCCTTGGAGAGCTTGCCCACCTTCTCGCGGTTCGGGACGCCGGACCCCTTTGGGATCCCCATGGCCATGCGGATGAGCACGGCCGCGGGAGGCGTCTTCGTGATGAACGTGAAGGAGCGGTCCCCGTAGACCGTGATCTCGACGGGGATCGTGATCCCCATCTTGTCCTGGGTCCGCGCGTTGAACTGCTTGCAGAACTCCATGATGTTCACGCCGTGCTGGCCCAGCGCGGGACCCACCGGCGGAGCCGGGTTGGCCTGGCCTCCCGGAACCTGGAGCTTGATGAACCCCGTGACCTTCTTCGCCATGGTCTATCGCCCTCAGTAGCCCTTCAGCTGTGTGTAGTCGAGCTCGACGGAGGTGGGCCGCCCGAACAGGGAGACCTCCACCTTGACCTTCCCCTTGTCGGGGTAGACCTCCTGGACCGTGCCGGAGAAGTCGGTGAACGGCCCCTGCATCACCTCCACGACCTGACCGATGTGGAAGGGGATCTCCTCCCGGGCCGCCTTCTCCTCTTCGATCTCGACACCCAGGATCTTGTTGATCTCCTCTTCCCGCAGAGGCTGGGGCGCCTTGCCCGAGCCCACGAACTTGATGACGCCCTGGATGTTGTTGATGGTGTGCAGGGTCCGCTCGTTCATGGCCATGCTCACCAGCACGTAGCCGGGATAGAGGCGCCGGGTCACGGTCACCCGCTTCCCGTTGCGGATCTCCACAACGTCCTGGGTGGGTACCAGAACGTCGCGGATCTCCTTCTGCTCCAACTCGCCGGGCTCTTCCTCGATCCTCCGCTGGATCAGCTTCTGGACCTTGTTCTCGTGCCCCGAGTAGGTCTGGACGGCGTACCAGCGCGTGTCGGACATCAGGCCCCGAAGATCCCCAGGATCTGATTGAGGATGAAGCGCACCAGGCCGTCCATGAGCCAGATCACGATCGAGATCGCGATGGTGAACGCGATCACCACGAGGGTCGCGTTCTGGAGCTGGTCCCTGTCGGGCCAGGTCACCTTCTGGAGCTCGCCCCAGGACTCCTCCAGGAACGTCCGGGTCTCCCGGTATCTGTCGATGGCGGCCATGGCGCTACTTCGTTTCCTTGTGCGCCGTGTGCTTGCGGCAGCGCGGACAGTATTTGCGATGCTCCACCCGCTCGGGGTGCAGCCGCTTGTTCTTGGTCTGGGAGTAGTTCCGTTCCTCGCACGTTGTGCAGGCGAGGATCACCTTGTCGCGCATCGTGACCACCTCTGGTCCTGTTGGGCCGGACAGGCCGACCACGTTCCATCCTCAGAGCTCTGGGGGGGGATTGAACCCCCGACCTCCTCCTTACCAAGGAGGCGCTCTACCACTGAGCTACCAGAGCGAGTCCCACCGGCCGAACCCCTGCCGGCAAGCGGGAGACGGGACTCGAACCCGCGACCCTCAGCTTGGAAGGCTGATGCTCTAGCCAACTGAGCTACTCCCGCAAAGCCCGGGACGGTCCTTCCTCTCCGCTCCAGGCGAGTGGTGGGGGGAGGATTCGAACCTCCGAAGGCGTGCGCCAACAGATTTACAGTCTGTCCCGTTTGACCGCTTCGGTACCCCACCCTGCTGGCGATCCACGGGGATCGCCCTGCCCACTCGCTCGGTCCACGGGGAGCCCGGTGCTCCACGTGGAAAAGAACCGGCTCCTGCACTTCGAAGACGGATTTCTCGGACCGAGCTTTAAAAGGTAACCCGGGGTCAGGGGGGCATCAACCCCCGTGTGGCCGGGGTTTTCCCGCTGCCGGCGGGGGCCCAGGAGGCCCCCGGCGCCTACTGCGTCACCTCCACGATCCGCAGGATGGGATAGTCGGCACGCACCACCAGCATGGACACGAATTCGGGCAGCGGTGCGAGCCCCCACTGGGACTGGGGCTCCAGGAGCGTCACGATGAGGTTCGTGGCGGGCTGGTCGCACCACACGATCACCGCGCCTTCGGGGATCCGCGCCGCCCGCCGCCTCGCCGTCACCCCCACCTCCAGGAAGTCCTTGTCCTCCTTCCACCCCTGGGTGACGCTGTCGATACGGTAGGATTCCACCACGGCCTGCAGCGACCCGCTGACGGGGCTCGTCTCGATCCCGTGGCGCTCCAGCACCGCCAGGACCTCGGTCAGCTCCGCCGGCACCACGTAGCCCAGAGGCCGGGTCACCGACAGGGTCGTCTCCACCCGGGGGTGGTAGGCCTCGATGACCAGGGTCTCCACCGCCCCGGTCTCCAGCCTGACGACGCCCACCGGGACGGTCGGCGTCTCGGGATCGGCCACGTAGTCCATGACCAGCGCCACCTCCCGGGGGGCTGCCTCGCCCCTCAGCGCAGCCCGCTCCCGGGCAACCAGCTCCTTCACCTCGGCGGCGTGGTCGCCGGCGAAGGTGATGAAGGCCTTCATGGTCTCCAGCTGCTCACGAGCCCGTTCCCGGATGTCGTCCTCCACCGCGAGGCCGTTCCTCCCCTCGATGAGATAGGAGAGGGAGTTGTAGATCCCCATGCTGTTCCGGCCGTCGTTCAGCGCATTCGTGCTGTGCCTGAACCGGGCATCGGGCCCGTCCGTGACCAGGTAGCGATGCAGATCCACGTTCCTGGGAGCCAGCTTCTCCCGCATCTCGGGGATCATCCGCTCCAGGGCGAAGGTCCTGACGGCCTCGGACATGTTGGGGTTGGTGAGGGCGTCGATCTGCTGGCCGAAGTGCTTGTGCAGCCCCGCCTCCTCCCAGACGCGCCCCGCGATGCCGTACTCGTGGACGTCCAGCGTGACCTCGGGCATCAACTCTTTGAAGACCCTGTGGAGAGCCTGGACTTCCGGGGTGGTGAGCGTCAGATGATCCCGGTTCAGGTCCATGTCCGCTGCGTTCTGCCGGCGGCGGGCTTCCGACCCGTCGGGGTTGACCTGGGGGATGAGGTACAGATCCACCGAGCCCAGGAAGCCGGCGAACGCTCCGGTGGCGATGTCCCTGGCCAGGGCCATGGACGCCTCCTTCCCCGAAGGCTCGTTCCCGTGCTGCTGGGCGTACATGAGGACCTTCACCCGGTCGCCGGCCGCGGCGCTGGCGCCCTCACCGCCGCCGGTGAAGTGGAGAAGGACCAGGCTCCTGCCCTCCACGGAGGTCCCGATGGTGTCGAGGGTGAAGGCCCCGGTCCCGGCGTGGAGCTCCCCCAGGAAGGACATCATGTCCTCGTAGGAGGTGAGGACATCCCCCTCGGCCTTCTCGAGGGGGGTCGGGAACCTGTCTCCACCGCAGGCCGCGACGACGAGGGCGGGAAGAAGAGCGAACAGGGCTAGTGATCTGATTCCTCGAAGCATGATCGGTTCCTCGTGGGTGGCTCTGAGGCCGGGGGCCTCAGCGTCGGCTCTGAATCGTCTTTCGGAGACCTCGTGGCGTGCCGGTTGGTGTGCCGTCCCCTCTCAGCTCCCCGGCACGGTTTCGTCTTCGTTGACCTTGGGGGCGATGGCGAACCCGGTGAACCCGTAGATGAGCGCCATCGCCACGCCCAGATAGCACATGAACGCGAAGGGCGCGTAGTCCACCGTGGGCACGCCCAGCGTCCCGGCCATGTACACCCCCGCGATGCTCCACGGCACGATGGGGACGATGACCGTCCCCGAGTCCTCGAGCGTCCGGGAGAGGTTCTTGGCCGCCAGCCCCATCTTCTTGTATGCCGGGGCGAAGAGCTCACCCGGGATGAGGAGCGTGAGGAAGGAGCTTCCCGTCATCACCGCCACGGCGATGCTGGAGGCGGCGGTGGCAGCGATGAGACGCCCGGTGGTGTTGGCGAACTTCGTCATGTGCTGGAGGATGACGTCCAGCATCCCGGCCTTCTGCGTGATCCCGGCGAAGGCGAACGCGCAGAAGGCGATGAGCGTGACGTCCATCATGTTCAGCATTCCTCCCTTGGTGAGCAGCGTGTCCACCACGGGAATGCCCAGCGCCGAGACGTGGCCGTGCACCATGGCGTCCACGGCGTCCACCCAGGCCACGCCCTGATAGGCCACGGCCAGCACCATGGCCACCACCGACGACACGATCATCCCCGGGATCGTGGGCTTCTTGCTGAGGGCGGCGTAGAGGGTGATGGCCGGAGGCAGGAGGAGCATCCAGCTGAACCGGAAGGAGGCGGGGATGGTCTCCATGATCGTCGTCATCTGCTCCGACTCCAGGGACCCGCTGACCCCCCTTCCCAGGAAGTAGTAGATGACGAGCCCCGCCACCCAGGCCGGGAGCGTGGTCCAGAGCATGTGCTTGATGTGGTCGAAGAGGTTACTGCCGGCGGCGATGGGCGCCAGGTTGGTGGTGTCGGAGAAGGGCGACAGCTTGTCGCCGAAGTAGGCGCCGGCCACGATGGCCCCTGCGGCGTGGGAGAGGGGGATGCCAAGCCCCTGGGCGATGCCGATGAAGGCCACCCCCACCGTTCCCGCCGTCCCGTAGGACGTCCCCGTCACCACCGAGATGATGCTGCACACCACGCACGCCGTCACCAGGTACATGGACGGCGAGATGATCTTGAGGCCGTAGTAGATCATCATGGGGATGGCCCCGGAGGACATCCACGTCCCGATGAGCATCCCCACCACGATGACCACCATCATGGCCGGCATGCCCTTGGAGATGCTGTGGACGATCCCCTGCTCCATCTCCTTGTAGGTGTAGCCCAGCCTGAGCGCGATGACCCCCGAGACGGCGGCGGCCGCGATGAGAAGGAATTCGATGCGGAAATGAAAGACCCCATACCCCACGCCCAGGAAGAGGGCGATGGAGATCAGGGGTATCAGGGATTGGAAAAGGGTCGGGATCTTCTTGTCGGCTTCCATCCGGACTGACCTCGGAGCATGGGGCCCGCAGTGTCGCGATCCGCCAACATGGGGGAGGCTCCCTTGGGAGGCCATGGCCGGCCGCAACGTGCGCGGCGGAGGAGCCGCGGCCCTCGCCCCCTGGTCGCAGTGCGGGCCCACGCCTCGGCGAAGGTGACGCAGAGCTGAAGCGCCCGCAGGACCTGTGACGCTCGGTCTTTCCTCAAGCTGGCGCCCGGACTCGAACCGGGGACCTGCTGCTTACAAGGCAGCTGCTCTACCAGCTGAGCTACGCCAGCGGCAACGCTACGAGCCTTCTACCCGATCCTCCACCCCACCGCGTCGCCGGGCAAGATAGCGTCGGCAGCGAGGGTGGCGCACCATGCCCCGATCGGTTGCCCCTCGGGGCGCTTGGGCATCCTATGGCCTCAGATCACCTTCCAGCGCGTCCCCTGGACCCCGTCCTCCAGCACGACGCCCCGCTCCGCGAGTTCCTTGCGGATGGCGTCGGCGGCGGCGAAGTCCTTCGCCTTGCGGGCGGCGGCCCTGGCCTGGATCCGCTCCTCCACCCAGGCAGCGAGCCCATCGTCCACGGAGCGGCTGGCGTGGGCGACCTCCAGGAGGCCCAGCACCCGGTCCATGGAGAGCAGCGCGTCCAGCGCGGCCGCCCGATCAGGGGCGGCCACCGCGGTCCGGCCGTCCAACTCCCCGTTCACCCGGTTGACGAAGGTGAACACGGCGGCCAGGGCGTCGGCGGAGTTGAAGTCGTCGTCCATGGCCGAGCGGAAGGCCACCAACGCATCCCCGGCCAGCTCGGGAAGCCGCGTCGGGGGCGCGGAGTCATCCACCCGGGCGGACTCCAGGCGGGCCTCGAAGTCCAGGAGGCGCTGCACCGCCTTCCGGGACGCATCCAGCCCCTCCATGGTGAAGTTCAACTCCCGGCGATACTGGGCGCTGATGAGCTGGTGGCGGATGGATGCAGGGTCGTAGCCCTGGTCCAGGAGTTCCCGGAGGGTGATGAAGTTGCCCAGCGACTTGGACATCTTCCGCCCCTCCACGAGGAGGTGCTTCACGTGCAGCCAGTAGCGCACGAACGGCTTCCCGGTGGCGGCCTCGGACTGGGCGATCTCGTTCTCGTGGTGGGGGAAGACCAGGTCCTCGCCCCCCAGGTGCACGTCCAGCGTGTCCCCGAGCTCCCCGATGCTCATGGCCGAGCACTCCAGGTGCCAACCGGGACGGCCCCGGCCCCAGGGGGCGTCCCACGCCGCGCCGGCCTTCTCGTCGGCCTCACTCGCCGGCTTCCAGAGGGCGAAGTCCCGGGCGTCCTCCTTCTCGTACTCGTCCTGGGCCACACGGGCCCCCACCCGCTGGGAGGAGACCTCGATCCCCTTCAGCCTGCCGTACGCCGGGAAGCTGGAGATGGAGAAATAGACCGCGCCGTCCTCGGCCTGGTAGGCGTGGCCCGACGCGATCAGCCTCTCCACGAACGAGATCATGGGGCCCACGTACTCCGTGGCCCGCGGGTACGCGTCCGCGGGACGGATCCCCAGCACCTTACCGTCGGCGAGGAATGCCTCCCCGAAGGGCCGCGTGTACTCCGCGACGCTCACGCCCTGGCGCACCGCACCGGCGATGGTCTTGTCGTCCACGTCGGTGAGGTTGGTGACGAAGCGCACCTGGTAGCCGCTCCACTCCAGGTACCTGTGGATCAGGTCGTAGGAGAGGAAGGAGCGGTAGTTCCCGATGTGGGCGAAGTCGTAGATCGTGGGACCGCAGGCGTACGCCTTCACCACGCCCGGCTCCAGGGGCTCGAAGGGCTCGAGGCGGCGGCTGAGGGTGTTGTGGACCTGGAGCGTCATGGAGTCAGGGGGTTCGGGGTGCGGTCACGGGGCTGCGGCCGACGCCACCTCGGCCCGGAGCGCGGCCAGAGCGGCCACCGGGTCCGGCGCCTGCGTCACCGGACGGCCCACCACCAGGTAGTCGGCCCCGGCGGCCACGGCGTCGGCGGGGGTGGCCACGCGCTTCTGGTCGCCCCGCGCGGCTCCGGCGGGGCGGATCCCCGGCGTCACGATGAGGAACGGGGGCTCCAGCGCCTCCCGGATCAGCTTCGCCTCGAGGGCCGAGGCCACCACGCCGTGCAGCCCCGCTGCGTGGGCCAGGGACGCGAGGCGCCCGACCTCCCGGCGGATGGCGCGGATCTCCCGGCCCCAGACCCCCTCCAACTCCGCCGCGCCCAGGGAGGTGAGCACGGTGACGCCGAGAAGCTTGATCCTTCCCGCGGACGCGTCGCGGGCGGCCTCCATCATCGTCGTGCCCCCGGCGATGTGGAGGGTCAGGAGGCTCACGTCCAGCGCCGCCGCCGCGCGCACCGCGCCGGCCACGGTGTTCGGGATGTCGTGGAGCTTGAGGTCGAGGAAGACCCGCTTGCCGCGGCGCCGGAGCTCCTGGACCACCGGGGGACCGGCGACGGTGTACAGCTCCAGCCCGACCTTGTAGAAGTCGGCCCCGGGGCCCAGGCGATCCACGAGGTCAAACGCCTCGCGTGCCGAGGGGTGGTCCAGGGGGATGATGATCTCGGCCATGAGGCTTAGCAGGGTGCTGAAGAACGGGGGCACACCGCGTCACGGACGCCACGGCCCCGAGTGCTAGGCGGAGCGACGAGAGCATAGCCCGAGCTACGCAGAGGAGCTCCAACGACGGGGTAACAGCGCGAAGCGCGGTAACAGGGCGCAAGCCCTGTCGGGCCGTGCCGCCGTAACCCACGTTCACAAAAGCTCATATCATCCATGATGTTGGGCGCATGGGGGTTTCGCGACAAGCGCTTCGCGCTTGTTGACCGATCCATCGTCGCTCCTCCTCGCCGTAGCGCGACCACCGGCTTCGCCGGCGGTGCCCACGCTTCGTCGTCGCTCCTTGACTGAACCGCGAAAGCCGGTAACAGGCCGCAGGCCTGTCGCGCGCGCTGTACCCCCGTTCTTCAGCACCCTGCTAGGCTCCGGGCGGGGGGGGCGACGAGGGAGTCCCAGCTGGGCACGGCGTTCTTCCGGCCCCAGCGCCCCAGCTCCCGGACGATGCGCTCGCCGGACCTGGGATGGGCGAACGATG
>JBFYZE010000515.1:0-4252 GCA_041309665.1 Gemmatimonadales bacterium
GGCCGGCTCCCCGAGCAGGTCCTGGTGGCTTGGCCGGCGCTGTACGTGCTCATGGTCGGCCAGCTCATGAACGCGGCCACCGGCCCCGTCTCCATGGTCATGCAGATGATCGGCGACGAGCGGCGTGCCGCCGTGCAGTTCGCCACCGTGCTGGGGGTGATGATCCCCTTCTACGCGCTGGGTTCCCTTGCCTTCGGTGCGCTCGGAGCCGCCCTGGTGACGGCAGTGGGGCGCTCGGTTCAGTGGCTGTGGATGACGCACGGGACGCGTGCGCGCCACGGACTCCGTTGCGACGTCCTGAGGGATCTCGGCCGGCATGCCTGGGTGCTCGTCTTCCTTGGCGTGGTGGGGTGGTGGAACCCCTTTGGCTTGCTGGGCGCCGGGGTCCTGATCCTCTCGCTGGCGGCGTACGCCGCGACGGCCATGCTGTCTGCATGGGACCGGCGCTACCTGGTGGGTACGCTCCTGGGAAGACCATCGTGATGGCGTGGGTCGCCCTGGCCGCGTTGCTGGGGTACGCCTTCCTCGATGCCACGGCACCCCGGGGTGTCGCCTACTGGCAGCAGGCCTACGTCGCCCTCTTCGCCGGGCTCTGTCTGTTGTTGGTCGCGTCGGCGGTGGCCAACCGAGGCGTGATCCACGTCCCCGCGAGGGCCCAGCGGCCGATCCTCACCTGGCTCCTCGTGGGAACGGCGTACCTGGCCTTCGTGCCCGGCGACGAGCCGGTCTATCCCCTGTGGATCGCCGGTGACTACGTGGCCACCGTGGCGTTTCCCCTCGCATGGGCGATCCTCGGCTTCCAGGCACCAAGGCTCTTCTCGAGTCCTCGCAAGCTCGCGGCGATCACCCTCGTGCTGTTCGCATGGGCATGCGCGGCGCCGGTCACCACCCACCTGTGGGGAATCGAGTTCGCGCGGGGGATCGAGGGCGCACGGTTCGACCCGCCTTCCAGCCTGCTGATTGCGTGCATGTGGACGTTCGTCTTCGCGTCGCGGGCCAGGACGCGGTTGCTCGCCACGGGAGGCATCGCAGTCCTGCTCGCGTTGGGTGTGCTCTCGCAGGAGCGTACGGGCCCGATCCTCTGGCTGGGCGGGTTGCTTTACGTGTTCCTGGTGTCCGCCACGAGCCGCGACATGCCGCGCACCTGGAGGAGACTCGCCGCCACGGGGATCGTGGTGTCGATGACGGGTCTCTCGTTATGGGCGGTCACCACCGACGTCCGGGCGCAGGCCTCATGGTCGAGGTTCGAGAGGATCATCCACGGCAGCGACAAGTCCACGGTGTCGCGCCTCGCCGAAGGCAACGAGGTGCTTCTGAAGCTGACCGAGGTCCGGAGCACCCCGCGGTGGGTGGTGGGCTTCGGTCACGGAGCGACACTGGAGCCCAGATTCGTCTTCCCCGAACGGAACCTGACGCAGAGCGGCGACCTTCACACCATCCACATCGGACCGTTCCTGGTGTTGCACCGGTACGGTCTGGTGGGCCTGGCGTTCCTCGGGCTGTTGCTCGCCGTGCCGATACGGGCGTTTCGGGCATTGCGCAGGAAGCCCGACCCGCACGATTCAGCCGGCTGGATGTGGGGTGTGGCCCTGAATGCGGCCCTGATGCTGGCGTGTGCGGAGTTCCTGGTTCGGAACGTCCAGAACGATCCGCTCGTCAGCTTCGTGATCGGAGGCACGCTTTCCAGGCTGTGGAGTAGCCCTCGTGCGCCGGGCGGCAGGACGCTGCCGGCGAGCGAGGCTGGGCAGATCACTCACCCTATCCCTGAGGCAGGTCACTGACCATGCCGTCGTCCACCGTTGTGCTGGCGTCGTCCGTCGTCCGCTCCGCTCGCCAGGGCGAAAGCCACGGGGGTCTGTTCCTCGTCGAGCTGGAGGCCGGCCGGGTCCACGAAGCGATGAACTGGAACGACGCCGGAATCGACTGGACGGGGCGCGGTGGGGACCGTGGGCTGCGCGGCATCGCGTTCAGCGGCGATCATGTGCTGGTCGCCGCGAGCGACGAGATCTTCTTCCTCGATAGGGGCTTCAAAGTCGTCCATTCTGTCCGCAATCAATACCTGAGACACTGCCACGAGATCGCCGTCTGCGGCGGAAAGCTGTTCGTCACATCGACGGGGTATGACTCCGTGCTCGTCCTCGATCTGACGACCGGTGTGTTCACGCAGGGCTATGCCATCCGGTACGGTTGGGGCGGGGGGCGCTGGCGGCACGCCCTGGGATGGAGAGCGAGGCCGTCGGTAGCCCGGTTCGATCCCTCGGCGCCGGGAGGGCCACAGGCCGGAGACACCACCCACGTGAACGCGGTATGGGCGCACCCCGACGGGTCGTTCACCGCGGCGGGCACCCGGCTCGGCCTGCTGCTGGAGATCGGTGCCAACGCGGTGGTGACGGGCGTCCGGAAGGTGCCGTTCGGGACCCACAACGCTCGTCGTTGGGGGGATGGCGTCATGGCGAACCTGACGGCGCAGGACAAGGTCGCCATCTTGGATCGGGCGGGCGGGATCGTCTCCGAGGTGCCGGTTCCGGTGGGCGGGGGGGCCGGCTGGCGTCCGCCCGAGGGACTGAGCACGGACCACGCCCGCCCCGGTTTCGCTCGGGGACTGGCGGTCATCGGAGACGCGGCGCCGAAGCCCTTGGTCGCCGTGGGGACCACGCCGGCCGCGATCTGTGTCGTCGATCTCGCCCGGGGCACGGTGGAGGACGTCTCGACCATCTCCTCCGACGTGCGCAACGCGATCCACGGCCTGGAGGTGTGGCCCTTCCCGCTCTAGGGCGCAGGCGGGGTCGCGGTAAGCGAGTGGGTTGGCTTCGAAAGAGGAGAGACGCGAGGATGAAGTCCGCGATGCCGTGGGACCGGTGGGGACCGCCGTGAGCCGCCCTGGTGCCCAGCGTCGCGTCCTGGTCGTGGACTTCGCCGGCCATCCTTTCCAGGCCGAGTTGTCCCGCGCCATAGCGCAGCGCGACCATACCGTGCTTCACGTGTACGCGGGACACGTGGGTGGCCCCAAGGGGAGGATCGAGCGGAGCCTCCACGACTCTCCAGCCCTCCAGTTCAAGTCCATCGGTTCCGGGCGGCAGGACAAGGCCTCGCTGCTGTCCCGCTTCCGGATCGGAGTGAATTTCGGCCTCGCGCTCCGCCGTGAGATCGGGAGATTCCGCCCCGACTCGATCCTGGTTGCCAACGTGCCCCCGGAGGCGCTGGTGTGCGCTGGGTTCGGGTCGCCCGGCATGCGTTGGGTGTGGTGGGTGCAGGACCTCTTCGGCCCGGCGTCCTCGCGCATTCTCGGGAGGAGGTCCCGGATCCTGGGCCGGGCGGCCGCCGTGGGATACGGTGGCCTGGAGAAGTGGGTCGCCAGGCGTGCCGACGCCATCGTGGTGATCGCGGAGGACTTCCTTCGATATCTGCCGGCCCAGGCACGCGACAAGGTCACGGTGATCCACAACTGGGCGCCGTTGGACGAGCTCCCGGTGCGTGCCAGGGAGAACCCCTGGGCCACGAGCCAGGACCTGGCCGGCGGGTTCAACTTCCTGTATGCCGGGACGCTCGCGCTCAAGCACAATCCGAAGTTGCTGGTCGAGCTCGCCGAGGCGCTGCGTGAGACCCCGGGGGCTCGCGTGGTGGTCGTCTCGGAGGGGCCGGGCGCGGACGCCGTCCGCGTGATGGCGGCGGAGCGAAGCCTGCACAACCTCCGCGTGCTCGGATTCCAGGCGTACGATCTGCTCCCGGACGTCTTGGCCTCCGGGGACGTCCTGATCGCTCTCCTGGAAACCGATGCCGGAGTCTTTTCGGTGCCTTCGAAGGTGCTCTCCTACCTGTGCGCCATGCGCCCGATCCTCGCGTCCATCCCCCAGGGCAACCTCGCATCCGAGCTCCTGCGCCATTCCAACGCAGGGATTGCCGTGGACGCAAGCGATGGAGTCGCGTTCGTGAGAGCCGCGCTCGTCATCATGGGGGACCCGCCACTGGCGGCCCGATACGGGGCGGCCGGGAGGGCATTCGCCGAGCGGCATTTCCATATCCAGGGCATCGCTGACAGATTTCTCGGAGTCTTGGTTCCCCGCGAGCCCGAAGGCCGGTGAGGATCGTCCCCGACCGCCCGTGCTGCCGCCTCCGGCGGACCGGCCTCGACCGTCTCAGTGACAGCGTCTTCGGAGGGTCAGCGTGCAGGTACTCGTGCTCGGAGCAGGGGGCTTCATCGGCTCCCACCTCGTGGAGCGCCTCAGGAGTGAGGGTCACTGGGTGCGGGGCG
>JBFYZE010000516.1:0-3944 GCA_041309665.1 Gemmatimonadales bacterium
GACCGCGTGTACGCGGGGATCGGCGGCGACCACGTGCGCGCGTCCGCCTCCATGGGCGTGGTGGCGATCTCGGAGGAGGAGGTCACCGCGGACGACGTGGAGCGCGTCCACGTGGTGGCGCGGGCCGTGGCCCTGCCTCCGGACCGTGAGATGCTCCACGCCATCCCGCAGGAGTACCGGGTGGACCTGCAGCGGGGCATCAAGGACCCCCTGGGGATGGCCGGCGTGCGCCTGGAGGCCGAGGTGTTCCTCGTGACGTGCGCCACCACCGCCGCCATGAACATCCGCAAGGCCGTCAACCGGGCCGGCTACCGCGTGCAGGAGCTCGTGCTCGAGCCCCTGGCGGGCGCCCGCTCCGTTCTCACGGAGGACGAGCGCGAGGTGGGCGTGTGCATGGTGGAGATCGGCGCCTCCACGACGGACGTGGCCGCCTACTACGAGGGGAAGATCCGACACGTGTGCGTGCTCCCCTTCGGGGGGAGCACCCTCACGGCGGACCTGGTCCGGGGGCTGTCCATCCCGTGGGCCGAGGCGCAGAAGGCCAAGGAGCACTACGCCACCGCCTACGCGCAGCTCGTGGACCCGCGGGAGACCGTGGAGCTCCCGGGCCCGTCCCCGAACCAGAAGCGCGCGGTGGCCCGGGAGCTCATCGCCCACATCGTCGAGCAGCGCGTGGACGAGATGTTCGGCCTGGTCCAGCAGGAGATCGCCGAGGCGGGGCTCGTGGACAAGCTGGGCGCCGGCATCGTGCTCACCGGGGGCACCGTCGCACTTCCGGGGATCGTCGAGCTGGCCCAGCAGGTGTTCGCGGCCCCCGTGCGCTACGGCGTGCCCAGGGAGGGCCTGGGCGGTCTCGCCGACTCGGTGGCCCGCCCGAAGTTCTCCATCGCCACCGGCCTGGCCCTCTGGGGCGCGGACCGGTTCTCCGAGACCGGGGAAGGGGCGTCCACGCTGACGTCCGGCGTCATCACCAAGATCGGCACCTGGCTCAAGGAGTTCTTTTAGCGGTTGGCAGGGATTCGTCACCACTACTCAGGAGGGAGTAGGCATCATGATGATCTTCGAGTTCGAGGAAACGCCCGCGAGCAATGCCCGCATGAAGGTCGTGGGCTGCGGCGGCGCGGGCGGCAACGCGGTCAACCGCATGGTCGACGAGGACCTGGAGGGGGTGGAGTTCATCTCCATCAATACAGACGCCCAGGCCCTCAAGGCCTCCCGCGCCCAGCTGACGCTCCAGATCGGCAAGAAGCTGACGCGCGGCCTGGGCGCCGGCGCGCGTCCCGAGATCGGCCGGCAGGCGCTGGCCGAGAACGAGGAGGACGTGCGCAAGGCGCTGGACGGCGCCGACCTGGTGTTCGTCACCGCCGGCATGGGCGGCGGCACGGGCACGGGCGCGGCGCCCATGGTGGCCGAGATCGCCCGCGACATGGGCGCGCTCGTCATCGGCATCGTGACCCGCCCGTTCTCCTTCGAGGGGAAGAAGCGGGAGCGCCAGGCCCAGCTGGGGCTGGCCGAGCTGCGCCGCTGCGTGGACACCATGATCGTGGTGCCCAACGACCGGCTCCTATCCGTGGTGCCCAAGGGCACGTCGTTCCGGGACGCGCTCAAGAAGGCCGACGAGGTTCTGCTCCACGCCACCAAGGGCATCTCCGACCTGATCCGCGTCACCGGCGAGGTGAACGTGGACTTCGCCGACGTGCGCACGGTCATGGCGTGCCGCGGGCCCGCGCTCATGGGTACGGGCTTCGGCGAGGGCGAGAACCGGGCGCAGGAGGCGGCCCAGGAGGCCATCTCGTCGCCGCTCCTCGACGACGTGTCCATCGCGGGCGCGCGCGGCGTGCTCATCAACATCACCGGCGGCATGGACCTCGCCATTGACGAGGTTACGCGTATCTCTTCGATTATCTCCGAGGAGGCCGGGGAGGACGCCGAGATCATCTTCGGTGCCGTCCACGATCCGACGCTCGAGGGCCAGATCCGGGTGACCGTCATCGCCACGGGCTTCGATTCGGTGGAGGAGGAGAAGGTGATCCGCACGGATTTCCGTCGCCCCCGTCCCCAGCAGCAGGTTGCCCAGCCCGACGCAGAGCCGGTGGCGCACCCCCGGGTGCAGCCGGCCGCGCATCAGGCGCCCGTGGAGGCCGAGGTCAGGATGGTGGCGGTTGGTGGGGGCCGGCCCGAGCCGGTGCTTCCGCTGAACCGCTTCCCCGAGCGCCTCGTCACCCGCGAGCACCTGAGCGAGCTGGACATCCCGACGTTCATTCGCCGCCAGATGGACTGAGTCCATCGGGTGGTCGGGCCGCCCGGCGGGACACTCCCTCCCCCGCCGGGCGGCCGATGGATCTCGCACGGGGGGTGCGTCGAAACTTGCGGATAGGCTTCTCTCTCCGGATGCGGCACCTGGCGGCAGCCCTCGGGCTGGTCGCCTGTTCGTCGTGCTCCCTGGGTGAGCCTCCCGACGCAGGCACGCTGGATCCCGTCTACGCGAAGCCCGCCGAACACATCGAGATCCGCACGCTCGGGCGGAACCAGACGCTGGGGGAGGTCCTCGCAGGCGCCGTGGGCGCCGACGAGCACTACGCCCTCCTCCTCGCGTTCATGGAGCAGGCGAACCCGCGCCGCATGACCGAGCGGACCGAGATCACCCTCCGGTACCGCCCGGACGACCGCTGGCTCCGGGGCGTGGACGTGGCCATCAACGCCGACCAGACGGTTCGCCTGGTCCGCGGCGGCGACGGGTGGCGCTCCACCACGGTGCTCACCCCGGTCTTCGTGGACACGCTCTACGCTGCCGGGGAGATCGAGTCGGTGCTCTGGACGGCGGTGATCCGCAACCCGGCGCTGGGCAGCCTCCCGGTGGAGGATCGGGCACGCCTCCTCGACTACCTGGACCGCGTCTTCCAGTGGCAGGTGGACTTCTCCCGGCAGATCCGGGTGGGCGACACCTACCGCTTCGCCTTCGAGCGCGAGGTGCGTCCGGACGGGTCGTTCCGCGCCGGCCGCCTCCTCGCCGCCGAGCTCGTGAACTCGGGAACGCCCTTCCACGCCGTGTGGTTCGACCCCAACGGCGACGGGGCAGGTTCGTACTACGACCTCGAGGGCAAGTCGGTCCGGCGGGCGTTCCTGCTCAAGCCGCTGGAGTACCGGCGCATCTCGTCGCGCTTCAGCCTGTCCCGGCTCCACCCTGTGCTGAACCGCTACCGCGCCCACCGGGGCATCGACTACGCCGCCGACTCGGGCACGCCGGTCATGGCCACGTCGGACGGGGTGGTGGTCCAGCGCGGACCCCGGGGCGAGCTGGGGAACGCCGTGGAGATCCGCCACGCCAACGGCTTCGTCACGCGGTACGGGCACCTGCGGGGGTTCGCCAGCGGCGTCCGCGTGGGCAGCCGCGTGCGCCAGGGCGACATCATCGGGTACGTGGGGATGACCGGGCTGGCCACCGGGCCGCACCTGCACTACGAGATGCTCCGCGGCGGCAGGCAGATGGATCCGCTGTCGGTCGATCTCCCTGCCGGGGACCCGGTTCCCGACCAGGACCGTGACCGGTGGGAGGCGGAGATGCGCGCCCGGGTCGCCCTTCTCGCGCTCATCCCGGGAGCCGGCCCGGTCCGCACCGCTGCTGCACGGGTGGACGCGGCCTCCGACGAATCCGGAGGGTGATCCGGGTCGTCGCGTTCCTGGTCGTCGCCGGGGCGCTGGCTGTCGCGGCCTTCTGGGTCTACGTCCGCGCCGAGCCTCCCGTCTCCGCACGCCTCCCCCTGGCGGGTCTGCGCGCCGGCGCGCTCGTCGTGCTCCTCGCGCTCCTCTTCGACCTGCGGCTCCCGTGGGGCGGCGCTGGGGAGGACGCCCCGCGCTGGGCGCTGCTCGACGCGTCGGCGAGCATGTCGGCAGCGGGCGGCGCGGCGTGGGCGGGGGCGAGGGCACGGGCCGCCGAGCTGGAG
>JBFYZE010000517.1:0-18327 GCA_041309665.1 Gemmatimonadales bacterium
CGATGGTGGAGTCCACCACGAAGCGCTCGGCATCCACGGTCCGGCCCTCGGCGTAGCGCACCACCGTCACCCCGTGTGCCTCGAGGCGCTCGATGGCCGCGCGCGCCTGGGGCAGGACGTAGTAGGCCTCCGGCGCCACGGCGGTCTCCGAGGCCCGGAACGTCCCCATGTCCGCCATGAGCGTCGGCGTGCGCACGTCGCGGCGGCGGCGCATCACCGCGCCGGTGTACGGATGGCGCTCCTCGTCCACCTCACCCATGAGGATGGTCACGTCGCCCGTGCGCTGCGCCACCGCGCGCAGGGCGAGCTCGCGCCCCACCAAGCTCTCCCGGTCCGCCTCCGCCACCACGCGGCGCACCGTCCCGGCGTGCTCCCAGGACAGGTCCAGGAGCTCCTCGACGAACCAGAGGGAGGCCTTCACCCGGTCCTCGAAGGTGGCGTACGCGTACGACTCCCCGAGGATGCCCAGGCGGTTGCGCAGCCCCGCGTAGTTGTTGCTGAACCTCGGCCGGTGGTCGAAGGTGGCCCAGGCCTGGCCGCCGTCGGGAGTCCGCTCGGCGTCGCCGAAGAAGTGGAAGTCCCAAGCGTGCTTCGCCTTCACCCGCGCGGTCACCTCGGGGAGCCAGCGCTCACGGAGGAGCCCGACCAGGGGCGCCGCCGTGTTGGGGTGGAGCGGAGGCGCGTACGTCAGGTGGTACGCGTGGGTGGTCCCGTTGGTGGTGTGCAGGTCCACCAGCACGTGAGGATCGTAGGCGTTCAGGAGCCGCACCAGGGATCGCGCCTCCGGGGAGTCCAGCTTGGTATGGTCCCGGTTCAGGTCGAGCCCCTGGGCGTTGGCTCGCTGTCCCATCCCCCCCACGGGCCCGTGCTGCCGGGGCCGGTTGTCCAGGCGTATCCGCTCGTTCCCGTCGGCGTTGTAGATGGGCGCGACGAGGAGCACGAGGGAGTCGGTCAGGGCGGGGTACTCGCCCGACGCCAGGCGCCTCAGCAGGATGAGGAGCGCCTCCTTTCCGTCCACCTCGCCGGCGTGGATGTCTCCCTGGAGGTAGATCCGGGTCTTCCCCGTGGCCAGCACCGACTCCGGCGACGCGTCGGGGGCGCCCACCACGAGGAGCGGGAGCGCCCGACCCTCCGCGGTGTAGCCGAAGGTGGTGAGATGGATGCCGGTGCCGGGGGCGGCCAGGCGCCCCGCCAGCTCCACGACCTCGTCGTAGCGGGTGGTCTCGCGGAACTCGCTGCGCTCGGCCCGGGTGAGGAGGAGGTCGGGGCCCACCGCCTGCGCCGCGACGCCGGCACCCGGAAGAAGCAGGGCCACGCCGCACGCCATCACCGCCAACGCACACTTCATGCCGGAGCTCCTGATCCGTCGGGGGTCGTCACGCGGGCAACGTAGGGGGGCGATGCGCGGCTGGCCATGATCCGCGGGTCCGTTTAGGTTCTCGCGCCATCCGGCGCGCCACCCTCTCCACGCGGCTCCATGGGCAAGACCCTCCCCGTCTTCTACGACTGCCACAATTGCCCGGCGTACTGCTGCACGTACCCCCGCATCTGCCTGACGGGCGCCGACATCGCGCGCCTGGCGCGACACTTCGGCATCGCCGAGGCCGCCGTGAAGCGGCGCTACACGAGGAAGGGGTACGAGCCCGGCGAGGTCATCCTGCGCCACAGGAGGGACGAGCAATTCGGGTCCGCGTGCCGCTTCCTGGACCCGGACACGCGCATGTGCACGGTGCACGCCGCCCGGCCCGGGATCTGCCGGGCCCACCCGGGCGGCTCGACGTGCGCGTACTACGCCTTCCTCATGGCCGAGCGCCGCTACCAGGACGACCCCGGGTTCGTGGCGCGGGCCTACAACGTGGACTGAGGCTCAGCGCGCGATGTCGAAGCCGGACTCGTCGAGCATGTGCTTCTTCGCGACGTCCTCGCTGACCACCTGACCGTCGAAGAGATGGATGGAACGGTCGGCCATGTGGGCGTAGCGCGGGTCGTGGGTCACCATGCAGATCGTGGCCCCGTCGTTGTGGAGCTCCTTGAGCAGCTCCATCACCGCGTTGCCGTTCTTCGAGTCCAGGTTGCCGGTGGGCTCGTCGGCCAGGAGGATCAGCGGCTTGCCTACGATGGCCCGCGCCACCGCCACGCGCTGCTGCTGACCGCCGGAGAGCTGGCTCGGGTAGTGGCCCACGCGGTGCGCCATGCCCACGCGCTCCAGCGCCGCCTGCACCCGCTCCTTGCGCTCGCCCCCCGCCATGCCCCGGTACGTGAGCGGCAGCTCCACGTTCTCGTAGACGGTCAGGTCGCCGATGAGGTTGAACGCCTGGAAGATGAACCCGATGGCCTGGTTGCGGATCTTCGCCCGCTGGCTCGCGGTCAGGTTCTCCACCGGCTCGCTGTCGAGCAGGTACTTGCCCGCCGTGGGCGAGTCCAGGAGCCCGAGGATGGAGAGGAGCGTGGTCTTGCCGCACCCCGACGGCCCCGCGATGGAGACGAACTCGCCGGACTTGATGTCCATGGTGATGTCCGACAGCGCGTGCGTCTCCACCTCTTCCGTGTAGAAGACCTTGCTCAGGCCCTCCAGCGTGATCAGCCCCTTGTCCCCGGCCATCGTCCCTCTCCTCGCTGGGTGCTGCGTCGGTTGCAGGTGCCGCGGTGACGCGCCGCTCGGGCGCGTCGCCTCCGGCGTCATGAAAGCCTAGACGAGATCCGGTGGCAAATGGTTGCAGACGGTCCTCAGAGCTGCGCCTCCACGTCCTCCCGCTCCCGCCTGAGGAGCCGGTCCGCCGCCTCGGCCATCAGGGCCAGGGCCCGCAGCGCCTCGGCCCGCGCCTCCGGAGCCACGAGCGCCAGGAGCCGATCCACCCGCTCCGGGTCCAGCTCCCTGAGGGCGTCCCGGGCGCGGGCGCCCGCCTCGGTGATCCGGACGTTCATGACCCTCCGGTCGAGCGGGTCGCGGTCCCTGCGGACGTACCCCGCCCCCTCCAGGCGCGTCAGCGTCAGCGACATGGTGGACGCGGTGACCCCCAGGTGCTCCGCCAGCTCCCCGACCATGGCGGGGTCGTCCTGGTCCAGAAAGGCCAGGACCCGCCCCTGGTGCGCGGAGACCGGCTCCCCGCCCTCTGGATCCGCTGCCATGCGGGGCCGGCACGCACGCCGGACTCGTGTCAGGGCATCCAGGAGGACCTCGTACTCGGCCATGACCAAAGATATGATATTTTGATTCGTCAAAGCAAATTATCAATACGTGATGTCCGAGACCGGACGACCCGGCGACGCCCGCCGTCGGGGTGATCGGGCCCGCCCGCCCCCGGGAGCGTCACCCCCCAATCGCGCCCCTCCCCCCGTGTGCGCCGGGCCGGGCTCCCTTAGACTGCCACCCATGGAGATGACCATCCTCCCCCAGCTCGCCCTGGCCACCGGCCTCGGCCTCCTCGTCGGCCTCCAGCGGCAGCGCACCGCGGACGAGGTGGCGGGCGTGCGCACCTTCCCCCTCATCACGCTGCTGGGGCTCGGCCTCGCGCTCCTCTCCGACATCTACGGAGGCTGGCTCCTGGCAGCGGGGCTCCTGTCCGTGCTGGCGCTCATCGTGGCCGGGAACGTGGCCCGGTGGAGGAGCCGGCCGGAGCCCGACCACGGCATCACGACCGAGGTCGCCGCGCTGGTCATGTACGGAGTGGGAGCAGCGGTGGGAGCCGGCCTCGCGGTCCCCGCGGTGGTGACGACCGGGCTCGTGGCTGCCCTCCTCCACTGGAGGCAGCCGCTCCACGAGCTGGCCGCCCGAATCGGCGACGCCGACTTCGACGCGGTGGTGCGCTTCGTCCTCATCGCCCTGGTGATCCTCCCTGCCCTCCCCGACCGGGACTACGGGCCCTTCGCGGTGCTGAACCCCTTCGAGATCTGGCTCATGGTGGTCCTCATCGTGGGGATCAGCCTGGCCGGGTACGTGGCGTTCAAGCTGTTCGGGGCGAGGGCGGGCGCCGTGGTGGCGGGGATCCTGGGCGGGCTCATCTCCAGCACCGCCACCTCCGTGAGCTACGCCCGCCGGAGCGCCGAGGACCCCGACCGGAGCCCGGCCGCGGCGGTCGTGGTCACGCTGGCCTCCATGGTGGTCTTCGCCCGTGTGCTGGTGGAGATCGCGGTGGTGGCGCCCGGGATCTTCTGGCGAACCGCGCCGCCCCTGGCGGCCCTGGGCGCCCTCCTGCTCGTGCTGTCGCTGGTGCTCCTCGTCAGAGCGCCGGGAGACCACGCCGCCGAGGCGAGGGACCCCGAGCCCCCCTCGGACCTCAAGTCCGCCGTTCTGTTCGGGGCGTTGTACGCCGCGGTCCTCTTCGCGGTGTCCTTCGCCCGGGAGTACCTGGGCTCGGGCGGGCTCTACGCGGTGGCCGCGCTCTCCGGGCTCACCGACATGGACGCCATCACCCTCTCCACGGCGCAGATGGTGAAGGGAGGCGCCCTGTCCACGGACACCGGCTGGCGCCTCATCCTCGTGGGCTCCCTGACCAACCTCGTGTTCAAGGCCGGCGTGGTGGCCTCCCTGGGCCATGCCCGCCTGCGCCGACGCATCTTCGCGGTCTTCGGCGTGGCCATCGCCGGAGGCGTGGCCATCCTGCTCTTCTGGCCGGACTGACGCGGTAGCGGCTCCTGCCGCCTCAATCCCGCAGCGCCGCCACCGGCTGGATGCCGCTGGCCCGACGCGCGGGAAGCCAGGTGGCCAGAAACGCCACCCCGGCCAGCGCCGCAGCGACGCCGACCGCGTAGCTCATCCCCACATCCGCCTCGAAGAGGTTGAAGAGGTTGAGCGCCACGCGGTAGGCTACGAACGCGAGAGGGAGCCCCAGGAGCATGCCCGCGCCCGCCAGGGTGAGACCGCTCCGGGTCACCATGCCCACCACGGTGCCCCGACCCGCACCCAGCGCCATGCGGATCCCGATCTCCCGCTGCTGCTGGGCCACGGCGTGGGCCATGACCCCGTAGATCCCCATGGCGGCGAGGGCCAACGCGATGACGCCCATGGCGGCAAGGAACACGCCGACGCCCCGCGGACCGGCCAGGGACTCCCGCACGTGGGCGTCCAACGAACGCAGCTCCGCCAGGGGCTGGTCGGGATTCACCGCCCAGACGGCCTGCCGCACGTCGGCGGCCAGCGCCTCGGGCTGGCCCGAGGTGCGGAGCGCGAAGGACGGGCTTCGGAGGGTGGCCTGGGCCGCGGGAATGTAGAACGCCTCCCCCCGGTCGCCCGCCTCGGGGATGCGCGCCTGCAGGATGTCGCCGGCAACCCCCACGATGGTCCGCACCGTGCCGCGGATGGTCACGGTGCGCCCCACCGGAACCTCCCCGGGGAGCTCCCGGTCCACCCACGCCTGGCTCACCACCACCACGGGCTGCGTGCCCTCCCGGTCCGAGGCCTCGATACCGCGCCCCCCGAGGAGCGGGATCCCCAGGGTGGCGAAGAACTCCGGGCTCACCGCCTGCATGCTGGCAGTGGGCCGATCTGCGTCCGCCGGGACCGTCCGTCCCTCCAGCTCGTAGGCGGCGGACGGGATCCCCCGTCCCCTGGGGAGCGCGGACATGAGCGTCACGCCCTGGACGCCGGGCACGGCGGCCAGACGGCGCAGGAGCTCCTCCTCATAGGCCACCAGGTCCGCGGGCTCGGGGTACCGGTGCTCGGGAACCGTGAGGGAGAAGGTGAGGAGCCCGTCCTGCCGGAACCCGGGATCGTCGGGCGTGAGCTGATCGAACACCTGCACGAGGAAGCCGGCGCCGGTGAGGAGCCCCAGCGCCACGGCGAACTCCCCCACCACGAAGGCGTTGCGCAGGCGCCGCCGGCCGCGGCTGGCCGTGCCTCCGCGGCTCCCCTCCCCCAGCGCCTCGCGCAGGTCCCCCCGCGTGGCGTGGAGCGCCGGCGCGAGACCGAAGACGATCCCTGCCAACATGGCCACCCCGAGGGTCGCCAGCACGACGCCCGGATCCAGCGCCGGGATCATGGCCTTGGGCATCTCGGCGGGCATGATGCTCTGGAACGCGCGCACCACCAACACGGCCAAGGCGACGCCCAGCAATCCCGCCACCAGCGCCAGCATCATGCTCTCGGTGAGGAGCTGGCGCAGGATGCGGTGCCGGCCTGCGCCCAGCGCCGTGCGCACGGCTACCTCCTTCTGCCGCTCCTCGGCGCGCGCCAGGAGGAGGTTGGCCACGTTGGCGCACGCGATGAGGAGCCCGAAGAGGGCCACCGCCGCCAGCACCAAGGTGAGCTTCCCGTCCGTCTCGCCTGGGAAGAACTCGCGGACGGCCTGCACCCGGGCCTCCAGCCCCCGGTTCGTCTCCGGGTGCTCGGCCGCCAGCCGCTCCACCACGGGCTCGAGCTGGCGCTGCACGGTCGCCGCCGAGGCGCCCGAGGCGAGGCGGCCGAAGGCGATGTAGTCGCGGCTGGATCGGTCGTCCCGCCGGGCGGCGAAGTCGCTGGGGCGCATGGCCTGCACGTTGGCGGGAATCAGGTCGAAGGCCTCGGGCATGACGCCCACGACGGTGTAGGTCCTGCCGTCCAGCGTGAGCGTGCGGCCGAGGACCCCGGGGTCGGCCAGGAAGCGCCGCTCCCAGAAGTCGTACTCCAGCACGAGGACGTTCCCCACCCCCTCGGCGCCCTCCTCCGCGCGGAAGGCGCGCCCCAGGGCGGGCTGCACGCCCAGGACGTCGAAGAGGTTGGGCGTGCCCACCGCCACCTGGATGCGCTCGGGGACGTCCAGCCCCGTGAGGTTCGCCTGCTCGAAGGTGTAGGCCATGGCGCCGGAAAGCCCCGTCGCCGCCGCCTCCAAGTCGCGGAAGTCGGCCATGGCGGGGGAGACCAGGTCTTCGGCTCCCTGGCCCTGTTGCCGGAGCGCGAGGATGACGAGCCGGTCCTGCTCATGGTACGGGAGCGGCTCGAACATGAACCCGTCGAGGGCGGCGAAGGTGCTGGCGTTGGCCGCGATGCCCAGGGCCAGGGAGAGCGCGGCCACCGCAGACACCACCGGGGCCTTGGCCAGCATGCGGATTCCGTAGCGCAGGTCCTGGAGCAGCGTCGTCATGGTTCCCACCTCCGGTGCGGCAACGCCCTACACTACGTCGCGCCCGGGGATCGGTTTCGGGGTTCCGGGAGGCGGTTGTAGCTTCCCCCGACCATCGCACCGCGGAGACCCGGGCAACGCCCCCCTTCCGCACCAGCAGGGAGCACGATCATGGAGTGGCTCTTCAGCCCGGAAGCGTGGATCAGCCTGGCGACCCTCACGATCCTCGAGATCGTGCTGGGAATCGACAACATCGTGTTCATCTCCATCCTCGCGGACAGGGTGGATCCGGCCCGGCGCGCCCGCGCCCGCCAGGTGGGACTGCTTCTGGCCATGGGCATGCGCATCGCGCTCCTGGTGTCCATCGTCTGGATCATGAAGCTCACCGCGCCCCTCTTCGCCCTCTTCGGGCACGAGTTCGCGGGGCGTGACCTCATCCTGCTGACGGGCGGCCTCTTCCTGCTCACCAAGGCCACCCGGGAGATCCACCACAAGCTGGAGGGGGAGGAGGAGCACCGGCGCACCGGCGCGTCGGCGAGCTTCTTGAGCGTCATCGTCCAGATCGCGCTCCTGGACATCGTGTTCTCGCTGGACTCCGTGATCACGGCGGTGGGCGTGGCGGACCACCTCTCGGTGATGATCCTCGCCGTCGTCATCGCCGTGGGCTTCATGATGCTCTCGGCGAGCGCCGTGAGCGCCTTCGTGAACGAGCACCCCACGGTGAAGATGCTCGCCCTCTCGTTCCTCCTGCTCATCGGCATGGCGCTCGTCGCCGAGGGTTTCCACCAGGAGATCCCGAAGGGGTACATCTACTTCGCGATGGGCTTCTCGCTGTTCGTGGAGATGCTCAATCAGAGAGCGAGCACGGCGACCAGGGCCCCGGTGGTGCTCCGGGGCCGTGCGGCACGTCAGCTCGAGTAGTAGGCCGCGTTCTCGTCCACGTACCCGTGGGTCAGGTCGCACCCCCAGGCCCTGGCCTGCCCTTCGCCGAGCCCCAGCGTGACCTCCAGGTCCACGGGGTCGGTGCGCAGGAGCTTCCTCAGCCCCACCTCGTCGAACGCGGTCTTGCGCCCGCCCTCCAGAACGTCCACGCCGCACACCCTGGCGCCGATGCGGTCCGGGTCCACCCGGCACCCGAAGCACTTCCCCACGGCCATCAGGATCCGCCCCACGTTCGGGTCGCCGCCGAAGACCATGGTCTTCACGAGCGGCGAGTTCACGAGCGACTTGGCCACGGTGCGGGCCTCGCCGGCGTCGGCAGCCCCGGTGACGGTCACGCGCAGCATGACCGTGGCCCCCTCCCCGTCCCGGGCCAGCATCTCGGTCATGCGCGTGAAGGCCTCCAGCAGCGCCTCCTGGAACGACGTCTCGCCCACGGGCCCCGCCAGGCCGTTGGCCATGAGGACGCATGTGTCCGAGGTGCTGGTGTCGGTGTCCACGGAGAGCATGTTGAACGTCCGGTCCACCACCTTCCGCAGCGCTCGGTCCAGGGCCGCGGCGTCCAGCGCCGCGTCGGTGAAGGCATAGACCAGCATGGTGGCCATGTTGGGCTCGATCATGCCGGAGCCCTTCCCCACCACCGTGAGCGTCGCACTCCCCACGGACAACGAGATGGCCTTGGGGTAGGTGTCCGTGGTCATGATCCCCTCCGCCCCCACCATGGGATCGGCCTGCAGCTTCCCGGCCAGCGCGGGGAGGGCGGCCTCGATCTTCTCCACAGGCAGCGGCACGCCGATGACGCCCGTGGAGCTCATGAGCGCCAACTCGGCGGGGATCCCCAGCGCGGCGGCAGCGGCGGCCCCCATGCGCCGGGCCTTCGCCACGCCCTCCTCCCCCGTCCCCACGTTGGACACCTTGCTGTTCACCACGATGGCCTGGAGCCGCCCCCCGCGGATGAGCTCGCGCCCCACGAGGACCGGGGCGCCCGCCACATGGTTCCGGGTGAACACGACGGCGGCGGCCGCCGGGACCTCGGAGGCGAACAGGGAGAGGTCCTTCCCCTCCGGCTTGATGCCGCAGTTCGTGGAGGCGCACCGGAAGCCGAGGGGGAAGCGCGGCACGTCGTGGAAGGGCATGAGCGGAGCTCCGGACGGAACGGGGCGGCGGGCTCCTAAGATCGTCCCGCCGCCTGCCGTCCGCTACTCGCTCCGCAGCGCGGTGAGCGGATCCACCTGGGTGGCGCGGCGCGCCGGAACGAACGACGCCGCCAGCCCGGTCGACACGAGCACCACAGAGACCAGGGCGTAGACCGCGGGATCGGCGGCACTGGTCTGGAACAGGAGGAGGCGCGCGGCCCGCGACAGAAGGGCCGCGAGACCCAGCCCGAGCACGAGGCCGACGAGGATCTGCACCATCCCCTGACGCAGCACCAGGCGCATCACCTGGCGCGCCTCGGCGCCCAGCGCCATGCGGATCCCCACCTCGGCCGTGCGTCGGCTCACGGTGAACGCCATCACGGCGTAGAGGCCGACGGACGCCAGGAAGAGCGCGACGCCGCCGAACACCATGAAGAGCACGCCGAAGACGTTGTAGGCCCAGGTGTTCTCGGCGATGCGCCCCTTCAGGGTGTTCACGAAGTATATGGGCGTATCGGGGCTCACCGAGGTCACGGCGTCGCGGACCGCAGCGGTCAGCGCCATGGGATCCCCGGGTCCGCGGGCCAGGATGCTCATGAAGCGGGCGTCGCTCTGCTGGATCGGCACGTAGAGCCCCGCCGGGTCGGTCTCCCTGTTGTTCCCCACGCCGTGCATGTACGCATCTGGGACGACACCCACGACGGTGAGCCAGGGCTCGGTGGTGGACGAGGCGCCGACCCGGATCCTGCGGCCCAGGGGAGAGCCGCCGCCCAGGTACTTCTGTGCGAAGCCCTCGTTGACGATGGCCACGGGATCGCCGTCTCCGTCGTCGCTGGGGAGGAACTCGCGTCCCATCGTCACGGGGAGCCCCAGGGCGTCGAAGTAGCCCACGTCCACCTGACCGTACCTTCCGCGGGGGTAGTCCCTGTCCTCGGCGTAGGCCTGCCCCTCCACGGCGAACTGGGTCTCGCCGGACCCGAGCCCCGGCAGGTTCACGCCCAGGCTCGCCGCGCGGACGCCGGGGAGCTCCTGGAGCCGGAGGCGCAGGTCCTGGTAGAAGCGCCGGCGCGCCAGCGTGTCCGGGAACTCGGCCTCGAAGAGCCCCACGCGGGCGGTGAACACCGCGTCGGCGTCGAAGCCCATGTCCAGGTTCCTGAGCGTGGCGATGCTCTTGGTCATGAGCCCCGCGGCCACGAGGAGGCCCATGGACATGGCGATCTCGCCCACCACGAGGACGTTGCTCAGGCGCCCGATGCGCAGGCTCGACGACCCCCTCGACTCGTCCTTCAGGATGCCGCTCACGTCGAGCCCCGACGCCTTCAGCGCCGGGATCCCCCCGGCCAGCAGCGCCGACAGGATGGAGATGGCGAGGATGAACAGGAGGATGGGAGCGTCGAGCCGGAACAGCATGAAGAAGGGCGGGTTCGTGCCCGCAACCGCGCGGTCGAACAGCCCGATCCCCATCCAGGCGAGGACGGTGCCGAGCGCGCCTCCGGCCAGGGCGAGGGCCAGCGCCTCGGTGACCATCTGGGAAACCACGCGCCAGCGGCTCGCGCCCATCGCCGTGCGGATCCCCACCTCCTTGGCACGCACCGCGGCCCGGGCCAGGAGCAGGTTCGCGACGTTGGCGCACGCAATGAGGAGCACCAGCGCCACGGCCGCGAGCATGGTGTACAGGAGCGCCGCGACCTCCGTGCCCATGAAGATGTCCGCGTAGCGCATGACCGTGACGCCGACGCCTTCGTTGGTGTCGGGGTACGCCGCGGCCAGGCGGGCCGCGATCCCGTTGAGCTCGGTGCTGGCCCGCTCCACGGAGACTCCCCGCTCGAGCTTGCCCAGCACGAAGAGGCCCATCCCCTGCCCCCGGGGAACCGCCAGGGGGTCCATCCGCAGCGGAACCCACACGTCGTTGCGGTTGGGGAAGAGGAACCCCTCGGGCATGACGCCGATGATCTCCGCCGTCTCCCCGTTCACCTTCACCACCTGGCCCAGCGCGCCGGGGTCTCCGGCGAAGCGGTCCTGCCAGACGTGGTAGGAGAGGACGAGGCGCAAGGGCGAGCCCGGAAGGTCCTCGCCCGGCTCGAAGACGCGCCCCATGAGGGGCTGGGCCCCGACCACGGAAAACGTGTTCGCCGTGACGAAGGCGCCGTCGAAACGCTCGGGGGCGTCGGCCCAGCGGACGTTGACCGTCCCCTCGTAGTAGCCGGCAAGCGACTCCAGGGAGGTTTGCTGGTCCCGAAGGTCCTGGAAATCGTGGATGGGAAGCGGCTGGCGCTCGATGTCCCGCGAAGGGTTGTTCAGCGCCAGCGCCATGATGCGCTCGCCGTCCTCGAAGGGAAGGCCCCGCATGAGCGCGGCGTACACGATGCTGAACATCGTCGCGGTGACGCCGATCCCGAGCCCCAGGGCGCCCACGGCCACCGCCGAGACCCAGGGGTTCTTGAAGAGCATGCGCGCCGCGTACCGGAGGTCCATCCCGAACCCGCCCATCCGCACCCCCCACGAAGAAGCCTCTCAGGGCGCCCCACGCCCTCCGCCCTGCACCCTACGCCGGTGGGCAGGTTGCGGTTTCGGCGCGGCCCCGGAGGGGGGCACGAAGAAGGGCCCGGCCACCGAAATGACCGGGCCCTGACCGACACCTCCAACTTCTCCACCCCATCCACGCGCGCGGACGTCTACGCGCCCGACCCGAGAGTCGGCCCCACCCCTTCCCTCGTCATCCCCCCGTCCCGTGCCCCCCGGCACCGAGGCGTCGATCTCGCCTTCCAACTGATGTACGGAATGGCCTACGCTTCCGTTTCAGATTGGACGCCGGGAGGAGAGGAAGGGTTGCACTGCGAGGCGGCAGCCGGCCGTCAGCCCCCGGAATGCTGCGCGGCGGCCATCTGCTCGCGCAGCCGGTCCAGGGTGTGGATCAGCGCCTCCACCTCGGCCTCGTCCATGCCGGCGAACACGGCCGCGTCGGCGGCGTCCACCGGCGCGTCCAGGCGGGCGAGAAGCTCGAGCCCCTCGCGGGTGATGCGGCACCAGACCCGGCGGCGGTCCTCGGAGCGCCGCACCCGGCTCACCCACCCCTTCCCCTCCAGCCGATCCACCATGCGCGTGACGCCGGGGGTGCGCTCGATCATGCGTGCGCCGATCTCCAGCGTGGGGAGTCCCGCCTCCCCCGCCCCCCTGAGGATGCGCAGCACGTTGTACTGCTGGAACGTGACGCCCTCCTGATCGAACACGTCGGCGAACCGTCCCCTCGCCACGTCCGCCGTGCGCAGGAGGGAGAGGAAGGCCTCGTGGGTGCGGGATCGGAAGGGGCGGGTCTGGCGGATCTCCTGCTGGAGCCGGGACGCGGGGAGGGCGGTCGGTTCTTCGGGGAGCATGGGATGGCGTCCGGGACCGGAGGGGCTCGCCGGCGTCAACGGGCGGGCCCGAAGTGGGCCGTGCCCTGGACGACCGAGAGACCCGCCGCGGTGTGGAGGGTGAGCTTGGGGGGCTGCACGGTGCCCATCTGCGCGCACCCCACCTCGCCCGCCCTGTTGATGGCGACGAACTTCTCGCCTGGGACGTAGTCCAGCCCCACGGCGAGGTAGCGGTCCACGATCATGCGGATCGCATCCTCGCACGCCTCCTGCGGCGAGCGTCCCTCCTTCATGCGCAGCACGATGTAGTAGGACGCGCAGGACTTGATCACGTCCTCGCCACGGCCGGTGGCGCCGGCCGCGCCCACCGCGTTGTCCACGTAGAGGCCGGCCCCGACGATGGGCGAGTCGCCGATGCGCCCCGGGATCTTCCACGACATCCCGCTCGTGGTCGTGATGCCCGCCACGTCGCCCGCCGCGTCCACGGCCAGGACGTTGGTGGTGCCGTGCTCGTGCTCAGCGGGAGCCTGCATGCGCGCGTCGGAGCGGCTCGTCCCGGCGCGCTCCCGCAGGTGCTCCGGCGGTCCGTACTTGTCGGTGGGGGAGAGCTGCTCGCGCCACCGCAGCCAGATGTCCCGGGCCGCGGGGGTGAGGAGCTCCACCTCCTCGAATCCGAAGGAGCGGGCGAAGGCCAGGGCGCCCGCGCCCACGAGCAGGACGTGGTCGGTGCGCTCCATGACCAGCCGGGCCACCGACGAGGCGTGGACGATGTTCTCCAGCCCCGCCACCGCGCCGGCGCTGTAGGTCCGCCCGTCCATGATGGAGGCGTCGAGCTGAACCACGCCGTCCAGGTTCGGGAGACCTCCCAGCCCCACGCTGTGGTCCTCAGGGTCCGCCTCGATGACGTTGGCGCCCCGCTCCACCGCGTCCAGGGCGCTCCCGCCGCCGGACAGGATCTGCCACGCCTGGCGCATGGCCTCGGCGCCGGTGTCGTTGGAGTGGCTGGTGATCACGAGCGGCGCGCCGGCGGCCCCCCGGCGGCTCACCGCCGCCTCGGCGACCCCGGGGAAGCGGCCCAGCGCGGCAGCGCCGGCACCGAAGGCCAGCCCGCTCTTCAGGAAGTCGCGGCGGAGGAGGGGGGAGCGGTCGGACATGATGCCTCCGGGTCAGGGGACGCTGGGGGGATCCTAGGGGCCCCCGGGCGCCCGGGGCAAATCCCGGGGCTCCGTTGCAGGAACGCCTCGGCGGCTTCCATGTTGATCCCCTCTGCGTCCTGACGAGGAGAACCCGTGAGCGCGTCGTCCGGCTTGTGCCAGAGTTGCGGGAGGGAGATTCCTCCCGACGTGCGTTATTGCGAGCACTGCGGGCATCGCGTGGGGGACGCGGGAGTCCGGGGAGGCGCGGACACGCCGGTGGCCCCGGCTCCCGAGCCGGCTCCCCTCCTCACGCCCCTCTGCCCGCGGTGCGGCCGCGCCACCGAGCGTGCCTGGGCCGCGGCCGAGCGGCTCTCCAACCCCCAGGAGACGGGGGACACCACACCGGAGACGGCGGACGACGTGGCGGAGCGGGAGGAGCGGGCCGGCCTCCTCGCCCGCCCGGAGGAGCCGCAGGCGTTCTCCATCTTCGGCTGGAGCGTCATCCTCCTCATCCCCTTCCTCAACGTTCTCTCCCTCTTCGTCGCACCGTTCACGTTGGGGCTCAAGCTCTTCATGGGCGTCATGGGCCTCGTCTACGTGGGCGTGGTCGTCTGGTACGCTGCGGGGACGTTCATCGACCCCTTCGCGGCCCGGGACGCGGCCATGATGACGGGATTCACCACCTTCACCCTCTACTTCGTCGCGCTCTTCCACAGCTGGCGCGTGGAGCGGCGCGACGTGAAGGCCCGGCGCCTCCCGGCGTGGCGCCGGAGCGTGGAGCGCTGGGAGCACCTCGTGCACTGCGCGGCCTGCTCCACCGTGTTCCTGGACGACGAGGACGGGCCTCCCGTGCCCGTGGAGAGGGTGCCGGAGCTCACCGGCACCGCCGGGTGGGAGGGGAGGTCCTCCGCGCGCACGCCCATCTGGCTCTGGGCCCTCCTGGCGGCCATCGCCGTGGGCGGGGGACGCACCGCGCTTTCCTGGGCCCGGGAGGCGAACGCCGAGCCCGAGCCCCTCGCGCCGGCCTCGCCCGGATTGTGGGAGGACATCGAGGCGGACCCGGTGCGGCTGGACACCGCCGGGGACGGGGTATCCACGGGTCTCGACGCACCGCTTCTGGGGCCGGGAGGGACGGCGCCGGACACCACCGGAACCTAGGAGACGAAGACCGCCATGCTGCCCTTCCGGGAAGTCTTCTTCAACATCGACCAGCACCTCCTGTTCTACGTCCTGGCGGCCCTGGCCACCGCCGTCTTCGTGTACGGGATGGTCCTGCGCTGGCGCTTCTGGAGCTCGGGTTGGCGGGAAGCCAGGGACGGCGGATTCAACGTCGGGCTCGTGCTCGGGCGCGCCCTGGCGAACACGTCGTTCTTCCGCCGTGACCCCCTGGGCGGGCTCACCCACATGCTCATCATGTGGGGCTTCGTCCTCCTCTTCATCGGCACGGTCCTCTCCACTCTGGACCACTGGTTCCTGCCGTTCCTGAGGGGAGACGTCTACATGGTCTACGCCCTCGTGCTCGACCTCGCGGGAGTGGCGCTCATGGCCGGCGTGGCCCTGGCCTATCTGCGCCGCTTCGTGTTGAAGAGGGGGAGCATGCAGACGGTGGAGCGGGACCACGTGGTCCTGGGCCTCCTCTTCTTCGTGACGCTCACCGGCTTCCTGGTGGAGGGCTTCCGCCTCGACGCAGCGCCGCCACCGTGGGCCGAGCCGTCACCGATGGGGATGTGGATCGCCGCCCTGTCCGACCGCTCCGTCACCGAGGCTCTGAATGCGCACCAGGCGTGGTGGTGGATCCACGCCATGGCGAGCCTCTTCCTGGTGGCGTACTTCCCCTTCTCCAAGTTCGCCCACGTGTTCGCCGCCGGCGTCAACCTCACGCTGGAGGGGATGGGCTCCACCTCGTTCCTCACCCTCGAGGAGCGGGAGGGGCTGAAGAGCGACTTCAGCTTCCGGCACCTGGTGATGATGGACGCGTGCACCCAGTGCGACCGGTGCACCGCCGTCTGCCCGAGCCACGCCGCGGGTGAGCCCCTCTCCCCGCGGGGGGTGGTGGACGAGACCGGACACTTCGCCCGCGCCAAGGCCGGCTTCGGCCTCCTGCCCCATCCCGCGCCCGAGGCGCCTCCGGCGAAGGCCCGGGCCGCCGGGGACCAGATCTGGAACTGCACCACCTGCGGGCATTGCCAGGCGGCGTGCCCCTCCGCGATCAACCCCATGGATCTGATCCGGGAGGTCCGGACGGCGCGCATCGAGGCCGGCGAGGGGGTGCCGGAGAACGTCCAGGGGATGCTGGAGTCGGTGTACAAGTTCAAGAACCCCTGGGAGGGCGCGAAGAGCAAGCGCCTGGAGTGGGCCGCGGGGCTCGACGTCCCCGTGCTTTCCGAGGGCGCGGTGGAGAAGCGCTGCTTCTACGTCGGGTGCACCATCACGTACGATCCGCGGCTCCATGGGATCGGCCGCTCCTCGGTGGCCGCCTTCCGGGCGGCGGGGCTGGGATTCGCCGTCCTCGGGAAGGACGAGACGTGCTGCGGCGAGGTGGTCCGGGGCGTGGGTGAGGACGGGCTCTTCACCGAGATGGCCGCGGGGAGCATGGACACGTTCGACCGATACGGGATCGGCGAGATCGTCACCCCGTGCCCCCACGGCCTGCACACGTTCACGAACCACTACGCCCGGCTCGACCAGGCCATGAAGGGGCGCAAGGCGCTGCACGTGTCCCAGGCGCTGGAGGCGGCGCTCGCCTCGGGCGCCCTCACGCTGGAGGGCCGGGGCACACGCAAGGTGACGTACCACGACCCGTGCTTCCTGGGACGGCGGGGCGGCGTCTACGACGCGCCCAGGAACGTGCTTCGGGCCATCCCGGGCATCGAGCTCGTGGAGATGGGACGCTCCCGGGAGAACAGCTTCTGCTGCGGAGGGGGTGGCGGGCGGATGTGGACGGAGGGGGGAGGTGAGGAGAAGATGTCCGAGATCCGCCTGAGGGAGGCGGTGGGGACCGGCGCCGACATCATGGTCACCGCGTGTCCCTTCTGTTTCACTAACTTTGACGACGCCGTGAAGACCGCGGGATTCGAGGGCCGCATCGTCGTGAAGGACCTCACGGAGCTCGTGGCCGAGGCGCTCCCGGGCAGCAACGCCACCTGAGAGAGGGATTCCCGGATGCAGATCCTGGTTTGCGTGAAGAGGGTGCCCGACACCGCCGACGCCGAGGTGGTCCTCAAGCCCGACGGGTCGGGCATCAAGGACGAGGACCTGGCCTTCGGGATCAACGAGTGGGACAACTACGCCGTGGAGGAGGCCATCCGGCTGAAGGAGGCCCACGGCGGCACGGTGACCGTCGCCACCCTCGGCCCCTCCGAGAGCGAGGATGTCCTGCGCCGGTGCCTCGCCATGGGGGCGGACGAGGCCGTGATGGTGGACGGCGCGTCCTTCGGGGACGCCGACCCGTACGTCGTCGCGCGGGGCCTGGCCGCCCTCGCCGCGAGGGGTGGGTACGACCTGGTCCTCACCGGCGCGCTCTCCGGGGACCACGGCTTCGGCATGGTCGGCCCCGTCCTCGCCGGGTACCTGGGCCGGCCCCACGCCACCCTCGTCACCTCGGTGGTCCCGGACGGAGGCCAGGTCCGCGTCACCCGGGAGCTGGAGGGGGGCCTGGAGGAGACGCTCAGGCTCGAGCTTCCCGCGGTCCTCACCATCCAGACCGGCATCAACGAGCCGCGGTACGTCTCCATCATGGGGATCCGCAAGGTGCGCGCGAAGGAGATCCCCGTCCTGGATGCCGCGGCGCTGGGGCTCGCGCCCGGCGACGTCGGCGTCCAGGCCAACCGCATCGTGCACACCGGCCTGGCGGCGCCGCCGGCAGGGAAGTCCGCGGAGATGCTCAAGGGCACGCCCGCCGAGATCGCCAGGAAGATCCTAGACATCCTGAAGGAGAGGGGAGGGATGGCCTGATGCCCAAGCTCCTCATCGTCGTCGAGCACCGGCTCGGCATCGTCAGGGACACGACCTTCGAGCTCGTCACCCTGGCCCGGAAGCTCACGGACACGGCAGGGCTGGAGCCCGCCGCCGTCGTGATCGGCCACCAGGTGGGCGCCATCGCCGACACCCTCGCCCGGTACCTGCCCCGGGTCGTCGTGGTGGACGCCGAGCCGCTGGCCGACTTCCGCTACGAGACCCACGCCGCCGTGCTCAGGGACATCCTCGAGGCGGAGACGCCGTTCCTCACCCTCGCCCCCCACACCGCGTTCGGGATGGAGCTCTTCCCGAAGCTTTCGGTGGAGAGCGGCCGCCCGTGCGCCACCGACTGCATCGCGGTGGAGGTGGAGGGCCCGGGGCTCTCGGTGGTGCGGAGCGTCTACAGCGGAAAGGTCCGCTCCCACGCCACCTTCGCCCCCGCCGGCGGATACCTGGCCACCGTGCGCTCGGGGAGCTACCCGGCCGCCCTGGAGGCCGGGGGCGCCGGCGCCGTGGAGACGCGGCCGTGCCCGGCGTTCCCCGCTCCGCTCCGCACCGAGCACCTGGGCTACCGGGAGGCGGCGGCCGCGGCCGTGGACATCTCCCAGGCGCCCCTCATCGTCGCCGTCGGCCGGGGGATCAAGGACGCAGACAACATCCCCCAGGTGCAGGCGCTGGCCGACCGGCTGGGCGGCGTCCTGGCGTGCTCGCGGCCCGTGGTGGACAAGAAGTGGCTGGAGAAGGAGCGCCAGGTGGGCACCTCGGGGCG